>JADGGM010000445.1 GCA_019689955.1 Gemmatimonadaceae bacterium | reverse complement strand
GGGAAGGAGATCACCGCGGGGGGCGGGCCGTAGCGGATGTAGACGTCCCCCTGATCGGTGTCGACCCCGTGCAGGCCGAACTCGTCGACCGAGAAGCGGAGCTCCGCGTACGTCACGCGGCTCAGGAACTCCAGCCGGTGCTCGTTGTCGCGCGTGGCCCACAGCGGGTCGGCCATGAGCCAGTACATGCGGTGGACGTTCTCCTGCTCCGACTCCGGGAGCCGGGCGAGGTTTGCGGAGTCCTTGGTCGTGAAGATGCGGCTCAGCCGGTCGTAGCGCGCTCGCTCTTCGTCGGAGAGAAAGCGCACCCCGTTCCGGAAGGCGATCGCGGACGCCGGGTCGTCCCCGAGCCGGTGGTTGGCGAGGCCGTTGGCGAGCCAGGCCCACGCGTCGGTGGAGTCGTGGTCGAGCCGCACGCGCGAGACGTGCTCGAGCTCCACCCACCGCTGGCGGTCGACGAGCGCCATGTAGGTATGCTTGCGCGCGCCGGGGTTCGACGGGTCCGCGCGCAGCGCCTCGGCGAAGTAGTCCCACGCGTTCAGGTACTCGCGCTGCCCGGACCAGTCCTGCGCCGCGGCGCGGATGGTCTGGTTGTCGACGAAGTACGCGATCGAGCGCGGATCGTGGAGGAAGTTCCGGTTCTTCAGGTTCTGGATGATGACGCTGTAGATGTGCCGGTTGGCCCGGTCCTCGTAGCGTCGCCACCAGGTCATCCCCAGCTCGTCGGCGGCGCGGGCGAGCTCGATGTCGTCGTGCTGCTTCTTGGCGAGCGTGTACGCCTTCTTGAACAGGTCAGACGCGCGGGAGCGCACGGAGGCGGAGTTCGAGGTGAGGTAGAAGCGCCCGAGGTCCACGAAGTACCCCGGGGTGTCGGCGCCGTAGCGGGTGGCGAGGCGGAGCGAGGAGTCGGCGAGGGCGAGGAGGGAGTCGTTCGCCTCGCGCTTCATGTACCCGCTGCGCTTCTCCGCGTTGGAGAGGCGCCACGCGAGCATCCCGCGCCGGTGCCAGCCCTCGGCGTCGGTGCGTTTTGCGCGCACGAGGTCATCGAGCGCCCGGAGGGCGGAGAGGGAGTCGCCGCGGGTCGTCAGCAGCCGGGGCCCAGCGGCCAACCGCTCCTGCGCGTACCCCGCGCGCGCTCCGGCGGGGAGTGCGCCAGTGATCCACAGAGCGGTGCCGATGACGACCGAACGGCGCATGACCAATGCTATGTAGGCGGGACAGGTCCCTGTCAAGCGGAACGGCGCGTCAGAACAGGCTCGCCTGCTCACCGTTCTGCGCGGGGGGCGTGTAGCCGAAGTGCCGGTACGCCTGCGGCGTGGCCAGCCGGCCGCGAGCGGTCCGTTGGAGGAATCCGTTCTGCACGAGATAAGGTTCGTAGACCTCCTCGATCGTGCTCGCGTCCTCCCCCACCGCCGCCGCGATGGTGCCGATCCCAACGGGCCCGCCGTCGAACTTCTCGATGATGGTGCGGAGCACGCGCCCGTCCATGTCGTCGAGGCCGAACTCGTCGACGTCGAGCATGGCGAGCGCGGCGTCGGCCACCTCGCGGGTGATGCGGCCGTCGGCCTTGACCTGGGCGTAGTCGCGCACGCGGCGGAGGAGGCGGTTCGCCACGCGCGGGGTCCCGCGGGCACGCCGCGCGATCTCCAGCGCCCCGGCTTCCTCGATCTCCACCCGCAGCACCTCCCCCGATCGAGTGACGATCTGCTCGAGGTCGGCCACGGGATAATAGTTGAGCCGTTCGATGATCCCGAAGCGCGCGCGCATGGGGGGGGTGAGCATCCCGAAACGCGTCGTCGCCCCGATGAGCGTGAACCGCTCGATCCCCATCGTGATGGTCTGCGCCTTGGGCCCCTCGGAGAGGCGGATGTCGATCCGGTAGTCCTCCATCGCCGGATAGAGGAACTCCTCGATGATCGGGCGCAGCCGGTGGATCTCGTCGATGAAGAGTATGTCCCTCTCGCGCATGTTGGTGAGGGTGCCGACGAGGTCGCCGGGCTTCTCGAGCGCGGGGCCGGAGGTGGTGCGGATGTTGACGCCGAGCTCGCGGGCGATGAGCTCGGCCAGGGTGGTCTTGCCGAGCCCTGGCGGGCCGTAGAAGAGGGTATGGTCGAGCGGCTCCCGCCGGGCGAGCGCGGCGTCGATGTAGATGCGGAGGCTCTCCTTCACCTTTTGCTGCCCGATGAACTCCGCGAGCCGTTGCGGCCTGAGCGATAGCTCGACGACGGACTCGTCGGCGAGGACTTCGGGGGTGGTGATCTCGGCGCGGGACATGGCTACACAGTACCTCGGGAACGCGGTGCGACCAAGCGGGAGCGAGGGGGAAAGTTAGCCCGAATGAATGCCGAAATCAAAGGATCGGCGGTGCGTGGTCGCTCGCTCAGCTGCGCGCGAAGCCCAGCAGCGGTTGGAAGCTTCCCGCGTCGGCGGCTCGGAGCGCGTCCAGGTAAGCTCGCCGAGGCTTTCCGGCCACCTGCAAGCTCGTACGGCCCCACGTGAAGCGCGGCGCGCCTCGCTGCGCCACGAGCACGTCGGCGAGAAGACGGGCGTGGCGTCCGTTGCCATTGGGAAATGGGTGGATGCTGACCATGCGGTGATGAAGGCGGACCGCGACCTCGTCGAGCTCGAAGACGGCGCGCTCCAGCCACGTGGTGGCATCGGCGCACGCCTCCCGGACCGCGATGGGTATCGTATACCACGGGACGCCGATGTTCGTATCGGTCTTCCGATAGGCGCCCGCCCACAGCCACGTTCGGTCGAACATCTTGCGGTGAAGAGCCTTCACGAACGATTCCGTCAAGACGGATCGCTTTCGGCGGAACGCCCACTCCTCGGCTCGGAGAATGTTGGTCTGCTCCCACTCATTCAGCTCGGCCAGCGTGCGGATGTGCGTCGCGACGAGGTCGAGCATGTCGTCGGGGGCGAGCGGCGTCGCACCCTCGGGGTGGTACAGGTCCATCGAGGGATCAGTCCCAGAGATTCCGCGGCGGGTGGCTCATCAGCTTCTCGACCAGCTCGTTGAGCTGCTGCCGGAGGTGCTCTTCCGACACGCTTTGGCTCTCCAGCTCCATCGTGTGCGCGACCCGCGACACGCGCTCGCGTGCCACCTCGTGGACGCGGCGCGCGAGCTGCTCGCGAAGCGTGGTACGAGGTACGATGGCGTAAACGAGCTCACAGCCCATTGCCTCGGCAGCTCTGCGGAGCGAATTGAGCGTGATCGTGCCCGCGGCCTCGCGAGCCTCCATGCCGCTCACCGTGGCCTGGCGTACCCGAAGGCGGCGGGCGAGCTGGGTCGTGCTCATACCAAGTGCTCGGCGGATTTCCTTGATCCAGCCGAGGCGAGGCGGCGCCTCCCGCGCGCCCTTGTAACGGTCGAGCACGCTGTCTAACTGCCGCAGGTGGAGCTGCCTCAGGTCGCTCGTCATCTGAATCCTCGCCAAGGAAATCGTCGCTGGACGAGCCGCTGTTGCGCGGAGCTCAATAGCTCATGAGCTATTAGAACATGCAAAATATGTAGTCTATAGACTATATAATTCAAGAAAAGTATAGCCTATAGGCTGCATGAGC
>JADGGM010000444.1 GCA_019689955.1 Gemmatimonadaceae bacterium | reverse complement strand
CCGCAGCAGGGGGCGGAGGACGGTTCCGATCGCGACGTCGTGGCGCGCCGCCGGGCCGCCGCGCGCGCGGCGAGCCGGGCCGCGGCGAGGAGCGGGGCGCGCATCGCGCCCCCGGCGGAGCGGAACCTCATCTGGGCCCTGGTTCACGATGTGACAGACATCGAGGCCGTGCTCGAGCAGATCGGCCCCGACGATTTGACGGACTCGGTGGCGCGCGAAATTTTCACTCGGTTGGCCGCAGCTGCGGCGGAGGATTCCCCCGCCGAGATCGCCGACGGGCTCTCCGAGGCCGCGGCCGCCGCGTTTGCCGCGCTGCGCGAGAGCGAGCTCGGCGAGGGGTTCGACCGGGCGAAGTGGATTGCCGGGTGTGTGGCCCAGATCCGGCGGGGAGCGATCGAGCGCCGGTTGGCGGAGATCGATGGGGAGATGCGGCTGGGCTCTCCGGACGAGCAGGATGCGCTGCTCGAGGAGAAGCGGCGGCTCACGGCGGACCGACGGGCGCTGGAGCCGCGGAAGTTCAAACTGTTCTGACCATTGAGGAGGGCTCGTGCATCCAGATCTGGTGGCGTTGTTGGCATTGCAGGATGACGACAGTGCGATCGTGGAGATCGAGGCGCGGATCCGCGAGGTCGACGAGCAGCTCCACGTGCTCGATCGCGAGCGCGCGGTGCTCGGCGATGCGGCGGAGCGCGCGCGCGCGAGCGCGGACGCGGAGGAGCGGAAGCGCCGCGACCTGGCGCTCAAGGTGCAGGAGCACAAGGCGCTCCAGGACCGCAACCTCGCCGCGCTCGACGCCGTGCGGAAGGCGCGCGAGGCCACGGCGGCGCTGGCGCAGATCGATCTCACGCGCCGCGTGCTCGCGCAGGAGGAGAGCGATCTGCAGGCGCTCTCCGCGCGGATCACCGATCTCCGTCAATCGGCCGAGCTGCACGAGCTGGAGCTGGCCGAGGTGGACAAGCGCCAGCAGCCGGAGCGCGCGGCGCTCGCCGAGCGGCGCAGCGCGCTGGAGCAGGAACACGCCGCGGCGCTCGAGAAGCGCGCCGCGACCGCGCGCCGGGTCTCCCGCGACGTGCTGGCCAAGTACGAGCGCATCCGCGGGCGCCAGAAGACGCGCGCGCTGTACGCGCTCACCGGCGCCGCGTGCGGGCGGTGCAACACGGCGATCCCCCTGCAGCGACGAAACGTGATGGCCGCCGGCCGCTCGATCGAGGTGTGCGAGGGGTGCGGCGTCCTGCTGTACGCCTCGGCGTGACGAAACCGCGCGCGATGCGCGCGGAGGCTCATCGCGGCACGAACATGATGCTTGTCCCCCTCCGGGGGGGTACGTAGCTTACGCATCGTGACTGCACCGACCGCACGAGCCCGTACCCGATCCCGGTGGGTGCTCCCGGAAGCTCCCGATCCCGCCGCGGTGAGCGCACTCGCGGCCGAGCTTCGCCTGCCGGAGCTGGTGTGTCGTCTCCTCTGCCAGCGCGGCTACGATGGCCCGGAGTCGGCGAAGCGATACTTGCGCCCCCGTCTGGACCAACTGCACGACCCCTTCGCGCTGCTGGACCTCGACCGTGCGGTGGATCGGCTCGCGCGTGCGGTGCGCGCGGGAGAGCTGATCATGGTGCACGGCGACTACGACGTGGACGGGATCTGCTCGACGACGCTGCTCACGCGCGCCATCCGCGGCTTCGGCGGCCGCGTGGAGCCGTTCATCCCGCGTCGTCTGGAGGACGGCTACGATCTCTCCATGGCCGGGGTGAGCGCGGCGATCGCGGCGCGCGCCAAAGTGCTGGTGACGTGCGACTGCGGCACGAACGCGCTGGCGCCGGTGGAGGCGGCGCAGGCGGCGGGGATCGACGTGATCGTCTCGGACCATCACTTGCCAAGCGGTCCGGTCCCGGCGTGCGTCGCGGTGCTCAACCCGCGTCGCCCGGAGTGCCCGTACCCCGACAAGGATCTCGCGGCGGTCGGCGTGGCGTTCAAGATCGCGCTGGCGCTCGCCAAGGTGCTGGGGGTGAGCGATGAGCCGATCTACCGGATGCTCGACCTCGTGGCGCTGGCGACGATCGCGGACATCGCGCCGCTGCGGGGGGAGAACCGCGTGCTCGTGCGCTATGGTCTCAAGGTGCTGGACTCGGCGCCGACGCTCGGCGTGCGCGCGCTGCTCCGCGCCGCGGGGCTGGAGGGGAAGCGGATCACGGCGGGGCGCGTGGGCTACGTGCTCGCGCCGCGGCTCAACGCGGCGGGGCGGATCGGGCACGCGCTGCGCGGTGTGGAGCTGCTGACGACGGCGGACGAGCACGAGGCGCACACGATCGCGCGGGAGCTCGAGGAGATGAATCGCCAGCGGCAGGAGCTGGACCGGAGCACGCTCCGCCGCGCCTCGGAGCTGGTCGACGCGCTCGATCTCGACACGACGTTCGGGATCGTCCTCGCCGAGCCGGGGTGGCACCCGGGGGTGATCGGAATCGTGGCCTCGCGGCTGCTCGAGACGGTGTGCCGCCCGGTGGTCCTCGTGGCGCTCCAGGGGGATGAGGGGAAGGGCTCGGGCCGATCGATCCCGGCGTTCGATCTGCATGGTGCGCTGACGGCGTGCCGGGACTTGCTCATCCGGTTCGGGGGCCACCGGGCTGCGGCTGGGGTGACGGTCGCGGCGTCGCGGGTGGAGGCGTTAGCCGAACGGTTCAACGAGGTCGCGCGCGCTCGGCTCACCGCCGACGACCTGGTCCCGGAGCTCCACGTGGATGCGGAGATCTCGCTGTCGGCCGCGACGCCGGACCTGGAGGCGCTTCTGCGCCACTTCGAGCCGTTCGGGGCAGGGAACGCGACTCCGGTGCTGGTGGCGCGCGGTGTACGGCTCGCGGCTCCGCCGCGCGTGGTCGGCCAGAGCCACCTGAAACTGCGCCTCACGGCGGATGGGGCGGAGCTGGAGGCGATCGGTTGGGGGATGGGCGCGCTGGCTCCGGAGCTCGCTCCGGGGACGCCGTTCGATGTCGCGTTCCGCCTGGAACGCGATGAGTGGAACGGCGAGGTCCGCCTCCAGGCCCGCCTCGCGGACTTGCGCCGCTGACCGGTGCGCATCGTCAGCGGCCGGTGGCGCGGGCGCATCATCAGCGCTCCATCGGATGCCCGAGTACGCCCGACGGCGGACCGGGTTCGCGAGGCGTGGATGAGCATCCTGCAACACGATCTCCCGGGCGCCCGGGTGCTCGACCTGTTCGCGGGCTCGGGGGCGCTGGGGCTGGAGGCGCTGTCGCGCGGGGCAGTGCACGCGGATTTCGTCGAGATCAGCCGCCGCAGCCTCGAGGCGCTCCAGCGCAATGTCTCTGTCCTCGGTGCGACGCCCTACTCCACCATCCACCGCGCCGACGCGCTCCGCTTCATCGAACGGCTCGGGCCGGGCGAGTACGATATCGCCTTCGCAGACCCGCCGTACGGGAAAGGGCTCGCCGCGGCCACCGTGTCACACTGGCTCGAAAATCCGTTCGCGACGATATTGACCGTGGAACACAGCATCAGAGAGACGCTGCCGGGAATAGGAAGCAGGCGGAAATATGGAGACACTGGGGTAACGATCTATCGTAGAT
>JADGGM010000443.1 GCA_019689955.1 Gemmatimonadaceae bacterium | reverse complement strand
GCCCTACGCGCGCGACTCGTCGGTGCAGCACCTCATCGCCTTCCCCAAGCTGGACTCCACGCACTGGCGATCGGCCAGTTGGCGCGACAGCCGCGCGGGGTACGCGAACGGCCGCTTCGCGATGGACATCAACGTCATCTGGGCCCCCGCGGCGCTCGACGCGATCGCCGACATCCTCACGGAGCTGCGTGCGCTCGGGCTTCCGCCGGCCACGTCCGCCGACCCCGCCGACTCCACGCTCGCGCGCTACGCCAGCGACCCTGCGGCCGCGCGGCGCGCGGCCGGTGTGTGGCGCGGCGCCGAGCGACACTTCCTCGTCACCCTCGCGGCGCGCGAGATCGAGGCGCGGGTGGCCGCGAAGCTCGCCTGGCTCCCGGCGAGCGAGTCGGGCTACTGGGAGCGCGTCTCCCGAACGCCCGGCGCCGTCCCCGACTCGCTCACCTTTCTCGCCCTCGCCCTCGACTCCGCCGGACACCCCATCCCGGTCGAGAACACCGACCCGGCGACGCGCCTCTTCCTCGTCGGCCCGCGCGTGCCGCCCGGGCACGGCCCCGTCTCGCGCGAGGTGCTGCTGCGCGATGTCTCCACCTTCGTCCGGCCGTACCCGGTCGGGCTGTTCGTCGACCGGGTCGGCCCGCTCGTCGCCAACGATACCTATGCGCCGCGCGATGTGTGGGACGTGTTCCGCGACGACACCTACCACTCCCCGCGCGTGGTGTGGGGGCGGGAGGTGGAGCTGATCCTGCTCGGCCTCGCCCAGCAGATCCTCGCGGCCACCGATTCATCCGGCGCGCCCGCCGATCCCGCCCTGGCCCCGTATGTCGACTCCCTCCGGGGCGCCCTGCGAACCGTGGCCGGCTCGGTGGAGCGCTCGGGGGTCGCGCACAGCGAGCTGTGGAGCTATACCATCCATGGGGACGCCGCCACCCCGGTCCGCTACGGCACCAGCTCGGACGTGCAGCTCTGGAGCACGACCGATCTCGCCGTACAATACATGATGTCACGGCTCCCCCATCGGTGAGGACTCTCGCATGGCTCGCATCGCCCTCGAAAAGGTCGACAAGACGTACCCCAACGGCTACGTGGCCGCCAGCGGCCTCGATCTGGAGATCGCCGACGGCGAGCTCCTCGTGCTCGTGGGACCGTCGGGGAGCGGGAAGTCGACCATCCTTCGGCTCATCGCCGGGCTGGAGGGGGTGACGGCGGGGACGATCCGCATCGGGGACCGCGACGTGACCGCGCTCCCGCCGCAGGAGCGCGACATCGCGATGGTGTTCCAGAGCTACGCGCTCTACCCGCACATGACGGTGCGCCAGAACCTCGGCTTCGGGCTCCGGATCCGGAAGATGCCGAGCGCCGAGATCGCGCGGCGCGTGGCCGCGGTGGCGGAGACGCTCGGCTTGAGCGAGGTGCTCGATCGGCGGCCGTCGCAGCTCTCCGGCGGGCAGCGGCAGCGCGTCGCGCTCGGCCGCGCGATCGTGCGCGAGCCGCTCGCCTTCCTCTTCGACGAGCCGCTCTCCAACCTCGACGCGCAGCTCCGCGTGGAGACGCGCGCCGAGCTCTCGCGCCTGCACCGCCGCCTCGGCGCCACGATGGTCTACGTGACGCACGACCAGGTCGAGGCGATGACGCTCGGCGACCGCGTCGCGGTGCTGAAGGACGGCGTGCTGCAGCAGGTCGCGCCCCCCATGGAGCTCTACCGCAACCCGGCCAACCGGTTCGTCGCCGGTTTCATAGGGAGCCCCGCGATGAACTTCATCGACGGCGCCATCGAGCCGGCGGCCGACGGGTGTCGCTTCACCTCCCCCGTGGTCACGCTGCCGGTCGCGTGCGCGGCGGCGAGCCGCGAGCCCGCGGTGCTCGGCGTGCGCCCACAACATCTCACGCTCGACGGCTCCGGCACCAACGGGAGCGGCGCGCTGCGCGGCCAGGTCGTGCTGGTCGAGCCGCTGGGGAGCGAGCAGATCGTGCACGTCGCGCTCCCGAACGACACGCGCGTCGTCGCCACCGTCCCCCCCGACGCGCGCGTTGCCGTCGACGAGACGATCACGCTGCGCATCGCGCCGAGCGCCGCGCACCTCTTCCGCGCCCACGACGGCCGTCGCATCGCGCTCGCCGGCGCGTAAGCCATCTCGGCAGCGCAACTCCCGCGCCGCGGCGACCGATCGCTCACATGTGATCCCGGCGCACATCGTGCATGACCGAGGGGCGGAGCTCGACGAGCCGTGCCCTCCGGGGCGTGGCGCGCGGCTGCTCCCACGGTCCCTCAGCCCGAGGTCGCGACCGTGCAGACGACGATGTCGGGAGGAGTCATGGAACTACGATCCGAGATCCTCGACGCCCCGCGGGTCGCGGGGGCGCACGACGCCGAGTACAACCGCTTGCTCCGCGCGCTGCCGGCCGAGGAGTACGCGCAGATCCTGCCGCACCTCGAGACGGTCGACATCCCCGTGAAGGCGGTGCTGTTCGAGCCGGGGGGGCCCATCGAGTACGTGTACTTCCCGCGCACGTGCGTCATGTCGCTCATCACCCCGCTCGACAACGACGTCCCCGTGGAAGCGGCGACGATCGGGTGCGAGGGGCTCGTCGGGCTCCCCGTCTTCCTCGGCGGGAAATCGACCACGGTGCGCGGCCTCAACCAGATCCCCGGCCAGGCGGCGCGCATGCGCGCGGACGCGTTCCGGCGCTACGCCGCCGACCCCGGGGGGACGCTCGCGCCGCTCGTGCTCCGCTACACGCAGAGCCTCCTCGAGCAAACCGCGCAGTCGGTCGCGTGCAACCGCCGGCACTCGATCGAGCAGCGGTGCGCGCGCTGGCTCGCGATGACGCGCGAACGCGTGCGCGGCGACCAGTTCCCGCTCACGCAGGAGCTGCTCGCGCAGATGCTCGGCGTGCGGCGCGCGAGCGTGAGCGAGGCGATGGCGCTGCTCCAGGAACGCGGGCTCGTGCGCTACACGCGCGGCAAGGTGACCGTCGTGGACCGCCACGGGCTCGAGCAGGCCTCGTGCGTGTGCTATCACGTCGTGCGGGCGCGGTACGACCAGCTCGTGAGCGGCCCGTGCGGGGCACGCGAGGCGTGAGGGAGCTCATGTGTGCCCCACCGTACGGACCGCCTACGTAACTTATTGTAGCGGCTCGACTTGACAACAGTAATCAGGCGGCGTACGTATCTGCCAATGCAGACCTCGAGCGCACCCAGGATGCACGAACCGCCTCCGTCCAACGCGCCCCAGCGTGAGCGCCCCGATCAGATGCTCTCTGCGGACACGCTCTCGCAGGTGCGGGACGCGGTTCGTGGTGCGCTCTCGGACGCCCCGTCCGACAAGGCGCTGTCGGAGGCGTTGCACCGCCTGGCCGACGAGGCGCATGCCCGCGGGCTGCGCGCGGAGCAGGTGATCATCCTGCTCAAGGGGATGCTCGAGGAGATGGACGGCGACTGGCGCGGGGCGGGGGATCGGCACGCCGCGATGGCGGCGCGGGTGGTGACGCGCGCCATCGAGGCGTACTACCGAACGGACGCCTGAGGCGCGCGCGGCCGGCGGTCGCCGACCGCGGGCCCGCCCTCGCTTCCCCCCGGAC
>JADGGM010000442.1 GCA_019689955.1 Gemmatimonadaceae bacterium | reverse complement strand
TGTTCGACCCACCCTCACTCGTCCGCCATGATTCGCGTCCCTGACTCCACGCCGACCCCCGGCGCGCCCGCCGGGCTGACTACTGGGAAGGCACCGTTCATCGAGCGGGCCCAGGCCGATGGGCAGTTGTACATCCATCAGCCGTACGAGCTCTACTCCGAGGCGAACCATGCCACCTGGCGTGCCCTCCTCGGCCGGATGACGGACCGGTGGGCGCGCTACGCGAACCCGCGTTTCCTTCAGGGGCTCGACATCCTCCAGCTCGACTGGCAGCGGATTCCGCGGCTCGAGGACATCAACCGGTTCATGGCGCCGCGGACCGGGTTTCGGGCGAAGCCGGTGAGCGGGTACGTGCCGGCCTACCGGTTCTTCGCGTGCCTGAAGAACCGCGAGTTCCCCACCACGATCACCATCCGCGACGGCGCGACGCTCGACTATCTCCCCGAGCCCGACATCTTCCACGACGTGGCCGGCCACGTGCCGATGCACACCGACCCCGCGTTCGCGGACGCGCTCGTGCGCTTCGGGCAGTGCGCCGAGCGGGCCGCGGAGCTGGCGCGCGAGATCTCGGACCCGGCCGAGCGGACGCGCCGGCTCACGAGCATGATCAAGGGGATGGCGCGCTTCTTCTGGTTCACCGTGGAGTTCGGGCTCATGCGGGGGGTGAAGGCCGGGGAGATCAAGGTGTACGGCTCCGGGCTCCTTTCGAGCTACGGCGAGCTCGCGCACTCGGTCGAGAGCCCGGAGGTGCAGCGGTACCCGATCCAGCTCGAATGGGTGATCAACCAGGCGTTCGAGATCGACCACTATCAGCCGCTCCTCTTCATCATCGACAGCTTCGAGCACCTCTTCGATCTGGTCGGGGAGCTGGAGGAGTGGATGATCGCCGGGAAGCTGAACAACCTCGCGCCGGGTGAGCCGGTGGTGAGTGACGACGATCTGCGGTCGTTCCTCGAGGAGAGCGCGCGGGAGGTAGCGACCGTCTCGTAGCGTGCCGTGGTGCAATGAGCGAGTGAGGGTCGCAAGGTTTCGCTCTTTCGTCGCTCGTTGGCCGTCCGTAGATTGCGATCGACCACCCTCATCGGCGGCGTGCGGCATTCATGTCTCCCGGGCGAGCACTGACGGATCACCAGGATCGGCGTGAGATCCCCGCCTATCCCTTGGCCGAGGCGGCGCGGTATGTACGTCTCGCGCCCGCGACGCTGCGTGCGTGGGTGGTGGGTCGGCCGTACCCGAAGCGTGACGGGAAGGGCTACTTTCAGCCACTGATTCGGCCCGCCGACCCGAAGGGCGTCATCCTCTCCTTCAACAATCTCATCGAAGCGCACGTGCTTCGCGCGCTGCGCACGGAGCATGGCGTCTCGATCAAGGCAGTGCGTGATGCCCTCCGGTACGCGGAGCGCGCGTTCCACATCGATCGCCTCCTGTTGAAGAAGGACCTTCGGACGGCGGCGGGGGAGCTGTTTCTCGAGCGGTACGGGCAGCTCGTGAGCCTCTCCAGGTCGGGGCAGCTTGCCATGCGCAAGCTGCTGGATGCGTACCTGCAGCGTGTCGATTGGGACGACAGTCTTCCCATTCGGCTCTACCCCTTTGTGAGCGGAGAGCTCACCGCGCAGCGGCCGATCGCGATCGACCCGAACATTGCCTTCGGGCGGCCGGTCCTCTCCCGGAGCAGCATCTCGACCGCCGCCATCGCCGAACGCATCGATGCCGGCGAGTCCATTGAGGACGTCGCGGCCGATTACGGCCTGGAGCGAGAAGAGGTCGAGGAGGCGGTCCTCTATGAACGGGCCGCGTGAGCCGGACCTTCTTCACCGATCGAGATCTGGGTAAACGGTTCCCCGCCATCCTTCTGGAGGCGGGGATTCTCGTCGAGCAGCATTGCGACCACTTCGCGGCGAACGCGCGCGACGACGAATGGCTCCCGGCCGTCGGCGCCAAGGGGTGGATCGTGCTCACCCATGACAAGCGGATTCGGTACAAGGTCAACGAGTGCGCCGCCGTAATGGCTCACGATGTCGGGATGCTCGTCATCATTGGTGCGGCACCGTACCCTGATCTCGCGCACTCGTTCGTGGCGACGTATCCGCGGATCGAAGCATTTCTCGACACTGTTCGGCGTCCGTTCATCGCCAAGGTGTACCGGGCCACGGCCGGCGATCTGTCGAAGAACCCCGCCGCGCCTGGGAGAGTCGAGCTATGGCTCTCGCGGGAGGACTGGCAGCGGAACCGGTCGGGCACCGGCTGACGACCGCCCTACGCCCCTCTCGAGACACTCGAGGGACCGGTGAGGCGATGGCCCGGCGCTCGGTCCAGGGTCCGGCACCGTTCCGGCCGAGCCTCAAATGATTCCAGGCGGCACTCCGTGCCGCCCTTTTTTTTCGCCCGTTGTCCGGATTTCGCCACCGGCTACCTGTCCCTATTGTGTGAATCCCCCGCGCTCCTCTCCCCGAGGGGCCGTTTCCCGCCGCTTCATGAGTCGAGGTGCGATGCGGTACGACCGCGAGGCTGCCGAATCGTTGACCGCACGAACGCCGTCCGATCCGTCATCCGAAGAGCTCCAGCGCTGGATGGCCCGCACCACGCAGGGCGATGCCAGCGCGCTGGAGGCGCTCTTTCGCGCCATGTACGCGCCGCTCTGCGCGGTGGCGCGGAAATACGTGCACGCGGACGCCGACGCCGAGGACATTGTCGAGGAGACGTTCCTCAAGCTGTGGACTCAGCGCGACCGGCTGCGCGTCCGCGGGTCGGTCAGGAGCTACCTCGCGGTCGCGGTACGTAACACCGCGCTCAATCAGCTCGAGCGGCGGCGGGTGGAGGCGAAGTACGCCGCGTCGCCACCGGCGGGGACGCCATGGGCGGAGCGCGTCGCGGTCAACGACGCCGAGCAGGGAATGCAGGAGCAGGAGCTCGCCGCGCGTGTGGAGCGCGCGATCGACGCGCTGCCGGCGCGGGCGCGCGAGACGTATCGCCTCTACTACCACCACCGCCTCACCTACGCCGAGATCGCGGAAGCGATGGGCGTCTCCGTGCGTACGGTCGAAGCACAGCTCGTCCGGTCGGTGCGGAAGCTCACCAAGCAGCTCGGGGAGGCGCTCGAATGAGGTGGAACCCCATGCGCGCCCTGGCGCGCGCGCTCGGACGGCGCACGGAGGGCGAGCGCGACGACCCTGTCGGGATTGACGGGGAGGATCCCTGTCATGATGAGCACGATGATCGAGAAACGAGTGATGGCATGAGTGATCGATATCCGTGGGAGCTGCTGGTGCGCTACGGCGCCGGGCGGGTGACGCCGGACGAGGCGGAGCGCATCGAAGCGTGGAGCGCGGAAGACCCGGAGCACGCGCGCCTCGTGCTGCGCATCACGCGGCTGGTGAGCGTGTCGCGCGCGGCCGACGACGCCCGGACCACCGACCGCGCGTGGGAGCGGCTGCAGCACCGCATCGAGGAGGCCGACGTGGCCACCGCGCGGCCGCGCGTGCTCCACGTGCGGCGCCGCTTCCATGCGACGCTCCCGGCGTCCGAGGCGCGGGGGTGGTGGACGCGCGTGGCGGCCGGCGCGATCGCCGCGGCGGCGGTGGTGGCGGTGGGCG
>JADGGM010000441.1 GCA_019689955.1 Gemmatimonadaceae bacterium | reverse complement strand
CGTCATAACTTCATCGGCTCACGTAAGTTCAACGTCACTCTCTACATAGCGGCTCGTGCGAATCACGGTTGTCGGAACGGGGTACGTCGGCCTCGTCGTCGGGGCGTGCCTGGCGGAGACGGGGAACGACGTCATTTGCGCGGACGTCGATCGCAAGAAGATCGAAGGGCTGCTACAGAACGTCCTTCCCATCTACGAGCCAGGGCTCGATGAGCTGGTCGAGCGAAACCAGGCGCAGAAGCGGCTGACCTTCACGACCGACATCGGCCAGGCGATCGGCGCCGCCGAGGTGGTGTTCATCGCCGTCGGCACCCCGCCGGACGAAGACGGGTCCGCCGACCTGCGCCACGTGCTCAACGTCGCCGCTGCGATCGGTGAGCACATGCAGCGCGAGATCGTCGTCGTCACCAAGTCCACGGTCCCCGTGGGGACCGCGGAGAAGGTCGCGGCGGAGGTGGCGAAGAAGGCGCGCTACCCGTTCCACATGTGCAGCAACCCCGAGTTCCTCAAGGAAGGGGCGGCCGTCGAGGATTTCATGCGCCCCGACCGCGTGGTGCTCGGCGTGGAGAGCGACCACGCGCGATCGGTGATGGCCGAGCTGTACGCTCCGTTCGTGCGCACCGGGAAGCCGATCATCTTCATGGACATCCCGTCCGCCGAGATGACCAAGTATGCCGCCAACGCCATGCTTGCCACGCGCATCTCGTTCATGAACGAGATCGCGAACCTGTGCGAGCGCGTCGGCGCGAACGTGGACCACGTGCGCAAGGGGATCGGGAGCGACACGCGGATCGGCGCGTCGTTCCTCTTCCCCGGCCCGGGCTACGGCGGCTCCTGCTTCCCCAAGGACGTGAAGGCGCTGCTGCGCACCGCCAAGGAGTGGAACACCACGCTCTGCGTCCTGCAGGCCGTGGAGGACGCCAACGAGCGGCAGAAGCGCCGGCTCTTCGAGAAGCTCCAGCGCGCCCTCGGCGGCCAGGTGCGCGGCGCCCGCGTGGCCGTGTGGGGGCTCGCCTTCAAGCCGCAGACCGATGACATGCGCGAGTCCCCGGCGCTCACGCTCATCGACGACCTCCTCCAGAACGGCGCGACCGTCTGCGCGCACGACCCCGTCGCCATGCCTGAGGCCAAGCGCCGCCTGGGCGACCGCATCGCGTACGCCGAGACGAACTACGACGCCCTCGACGGCGCCGACGCGCTCGTCGTCGTCACCGACTGGAACCAGTACCGGCACCCCGACTTCGCGCGCATCAAGAGCACCTTGAAGCGCCCCGTGGTCATCGACGGGCGCAACCTGTACGATCCGGCCAAGATGGCCGCCCTCGGGTTCACCTATCTCTCGATCGGCCGAGGGCGGGAATGAGGGTGCTGATCACGGGCGCGGCGGGGTTCCTCGGCTCGCACCTCTGCGACCGCTTTCTCGCCGATGGCCACCGCGTCGTCGGGCTCGACAACTTCATCACCGGGCACCCCGACAACATCGCGCACCTGATCGGGAACGACCGCTTCGAGTTCATCCGGCACAACATCTCCACCTTCACTTACATCGCCGGGGAGCTCGACGGCGTCCTGCACTTCGCCTCTCCCGCGAGCCCCATCGACTACCTCGAGGTCCCGATCCCGACCCTCAAGGTCGGCGCCCTCGGCACGCACAACGCGCTCGGCCTCGCCAAGGCCAAGGGCGCGCGCTTCTTTCTCGCCTCCACGTCCGAGGTCTACGGCGACCCCCTCGTCCACCCCCAGCCCGAGAGCTACTGGGGGAACGTGAACCCCGTGGGCCCGCGCGGCGTCTACGACGAGGCCAAGCGCTTCGCCGAGGCGATGACGATGGCGTACCACCGCTACCACAAGCTCGACACGCGCATCGTCCGCATCTTCAACACCTACGGGCCGCGCATGCGCCCGCACGACGGGCGCGTGGTGTCGAACTTCATCGTGCAGGCGCTCACCGGGCAGCCGCTCACCATCTACGGCGACGGCTCGCAAACCCGGAGCTTCTGCTACGTGTCCGATGAGATCGAGGGGATCTATCGCCTCTTCATGCACGGCGACGCCCAGCCCACGAACATCGGCAACCCCGAGGAGTTCACTGTGCGGCAGCTCGCGGAGCTCGTGATCGAGCTCACCGGGTGCAACGTGCCCATCGTGCAGAAGCCGCTCCCCGAGGACGACCCCAAGGTGCGCCGGCCCGACATCACCCGGGCCCGCACGATGCTCGGCTGGGAGCCCACGATCAGCTTGCGCGATGGCGTCCGGGCGACGATCGAGTACTTCCGCTCGCTGGGGCCTGACCGCCTCCGGCCCCGTGGCTGAGCGCGTCCGCGAACCGGCCCCCCGGTTCCGGGTATCACACCTTCCATGCTCGTGACCTCTCTGAGACGCTCCTCCGCCATCATCGTCGCGTTCGCGGTCCTCGCCGGGTGCCACCACCAGCGATTCATCCCCGCCAAGTTCCCCTCCAACGAGGCGCTCTTTCAGGCCTCGCTCCGAGAGCTGCAGCGGCACCATTGGGGGAACGCGGTGAGCGGCTTCGAGCGGCTCACCACCGACCTCCCCGCGCGCGACCCGCTCCTCCCCGCGTCGTACTACTACCTCGGCAAGGCGCACGAGGGGCGGGGCGAGCACATCCTGGCCGCGCAGGCCTTCTCCCGCATCCCCGAGAGCTTCCCCGAGGACACCCTCGCCGGCCCCGCGACGCTCGAGGCCGGGCTCTCCTACTCCCGGCTCTGGCGCAAGCCATCGCTCGACGCCGACTACGGCCAGACCGCGCTCAGTACCCTCCAGAGCTTCATGGCCGCCTACCCCGACTCCCCGCTCCGGGACCGCGCGCAGAAGGAGATCGACAAGCTCATCGAGTGGTTCGCGATCAAGAACTACGACACCGGGATGTTCTACTTCCGCCGCAAGGCGTACGACCCCGCGATCATCTACTTCAAGGACGTCGTGGCGGCCTACCCCAACACGACGCACGCGCGCCTCGCCTATCTGCGGCTCGTCGAAGCGTACAAGAAGATCAATTACAAAGAAGAAGTCGCGGAGACGTGCGCCACGCTTCGCGAGAAATATCCCGGCGACGGCGACGTCACGAAGGAGTGCGGGGCCGCGCCGGTCGCGGCGAAGCCCGCCACACAGCCCAAGGCCTGACCACGGTGCGCCTCGGGGTCTTTGGCGGGTCGTTCGATCCGCCGCACCTCGGACACCTGCTCGCCGCGAGCGACGCCTTCGAGACGCTCGCGCTCGACCGGCTCCTCTTCATCCCCGCCGGCGTGCAGCCCTTCAAGGCCCGCACGGTGGAGGCGACCGGGGCGCAGCGGCTCCGGATGCTCGAGCTGACCATCGACGGCGACCCGCGCTTCGCGGCGGACCCGATCGAAATCGAGCGGACCGGGTTATCTTACACGGTTGACACGCTCGAGGCCCTGGCCGCGCGCCACCCCGACGCGCAGCGGTTCCTGCTCATCGGCGAGGACCTGGCGGGGCAGATCGCCCGCTGGCGGGCCCCGGCGCGGATCGCCGAGCTCGCGGAGATCGTCGTTCTGGTGCGCGGGTCCGAGCGGGCCGCCGAGCCGGGCTCGGGCGGAAGCGCGGGGGCGGGGAC
>JADGGM010000440.1 GCA_019689955.1 Gemmatimonadaceae bacterium | reverse complement strand
CACCCCGCACCGATCATGGTGCACCGCCCCTCGAGCACCAACTACCTCTACGGCATCTACCGCGGCCCCGCGCAGACGAGCCCCGACTACCCCGCGTACCGCGTCGCCATGGCGCTCGTGGGCTCCGAGCTCGCGCGGACCGTGCGTGAAGAGCGGGGGCTGTCGTACGTCGCGTACGCGCCGATCGAGGACCGGGCCGTGGCGATGGGCGGGCTGTACGCCTCCGCGACGCTCCCGACGCTCGTCATCGCGCTCATGCGCCAGGCGGTCGAGGGCGTGCGCACCGCGCGGATCCCGGAGATCACGATGCAGCGCTTCGTGCACCACTACGTGACCGCCTACTACGCCGACAACGAGACGAACGGCGCGCAGGCCGATGAGATCGCGCGCGCCACGCTCTTCCTCGGCGACCCGCGCGCCACCGCGCGCGCCGCGGCCGCCTTCGAGCGCGTGACGGCCGACGCCGTGCGCCACGCGGCCGTGCGCTACCTGCACGACGTGCAGTTCGTCTATGTGGGCGACACGCTCGTGATCCGTCGCCAGAACCTCGGCGGCTTCTGACGAGTCGCGCGCGCGCTCAGCGGCTCGCGCTGCCGGCCGAGTCGCTGGCGAGCGTGTCCACGGCCTCGCGCAGCGCGCGCGCGTCCGCGACGAAGCGGGTCACCGACACCGCCGGCACCCACGAGGCGGGGATGGGTTTGAGCTGGCCGTCGTAGCGCATCACCGAGGTGAACTTTTCGTTGTCGGCGATCGCGAGGATCACCCCGATGACCCCCAGCGCGCCGAGGACCGCGGCCACGGCCCGGAAGCGATGGGCGCGCGACATGGTCGACGCGATGCGCAGGTGGCCGGCGATGACCATCCCGACGAGCACGGCCGCGGCGCCGAAGCCGAAGGCGTCGGAGAGCGCCGTGTCGGGGACGAGGAAGTCGAGCCATTCGGTCACCGCGCCGAACGCCGTGAACGCCACGGCCATGAGCGTCGCGTACGCGAAGTGGCGCGTGAAGGCGAAGCGGTGCGACACGACGCGGCTCGCGAGCGCCCACCCGCCGGACCAGAGCGTGAGGAGGAGGAGGAGCACCACCGTCTCGCTGAGGGCCTTGACGCCGCCGGCGCGGTCGATCGAGGCGGTGTACTCGAACGCCACGAGCGCCGGCACCGAGGCGCAGATCGCCGCGACGCGCCAGCGCGCGGAGGCGAGGATGCGGCCGGCGACGCCGCGCTCCTGGTCGTCGTCGGCAAGCGCCGGGGGGACGGGGTGCGCCGGATCGCAGCAGCGCACGATCGTCCGCCCGATGCGCAGCTCCGTGCCGTGCCGGAGCGGCACGCGCGGGACCCGTGCCCCGTTCCGCCCGACGCGGAGGCCGTTCACGCTCCCGACATCCTCGGCCACGAGCGTGCCGTCCGCGTCCTCGGTGATGCGCACGTGCGTGGGGCAGGCATACGGGTCGTCGAGGATGACGTCGTTGTCGTAGCCCCGGCCGATGGTCGCCGGCACCGCGTCGATGCGGGCGCGCGCGCGGACCGTCGCGCGGCCGTCGAGCACTTCCAGGACGAGGCGCGGCATCATCGCGTCGCTCCCGCCTGCGCGACGTGCTCCGCCGCGGCCACGGTGATCCGCTCCAGGTAGCGCGTCGCGAGCCGCTCGGCGTTCTCGAAGCTCACCCCGGAGAGCGTGAGCGTGGTCATGAGCCCGCTGTGCGTCCCGCCGAGGATCGCGGCCTTGAGCACCGCGTCGTAGAGCCCCGTGAACTTGCGGTAGCGGCGGACGCAGAGGACGGTGCGCATCGTGACCGCGTCGTGGCGCACGTTGCGCGTCTGGCAGCGGAAGCGCGTCACGTCGCTCTCGTCGCCGTCCATGTCGTCGGCGCCTCCCTGGAAGCGCTTCTGGTAGAGCGCGAAGAAGCGCACGCGGTTGAGCTCCGTGCTCGTGTACCAGTGGTGCACCAGCTCGATCGTCCCCGTCGATTGGTCCGCGGACAGGTACACGTAGTCGTCGGTCGAGCACCGGTGGGTGACGACGTCGTACGGCCGGTCGGCGTCGTGGCGGAACGCGTCGGCCCAGCACTTGAAGAACGGCGCCGGCCGCGTGGGGAGCTGGTAGCCGCCGAGGGCGACGCTCGGTGTGGAGTCGCCGAAGAGCCCCGACACGTACGTGTCCTGGTACGCCCGGAGCTGCGCGCCGATGTCGGCGAGGAAGCTCCGGGAGGGGGTGAACCCCGGCGCCCGCGCGCGCGCGACGAGCGTGGCCGCGCGGGCGATCGGGACGAGGAAGCCGATCCCGTTCCCCTCCGTGGCGACGTTCACGCCGACCACGCGCCCATCCTCGGTGATCGCCGGTCCGCCGCTCATTCCGGGGTTGATCGCGCCGGTGAAGTGGATCTTCGGGTACAGCGTGTACTGGAGGAGCCCGTTGTCCGTCCCCTCGACGATGCTGAGCCCGAGGTCGTTCGGATGGCCGAGGGCGTAGAGGCGCGTCCCCTGGGCAACGCGCACCGGCGCGAGCGTGAAGTACGCGGGCGCGGGCTGGGCGCTGCGGAGGACCGCGAGGTCGTTCACCACATCGACCGCGAGGATGCGCAGCCCGTGCGGCGTCGCGGCGCTGTCGATCCACTCGGCGCGGTAGCGATCGGGCTCGTGAACGATCTTCGAGACCACGTGGTAGTTCGTGACCACGAGCCCGTCCGGCGTGACGAAGAACCCGGAGCCCAGCTCCGCCTTCGCTGCGGAGCTCATCTCGACCACGTGGATCTTGATGACCCGGTCCGCGTAGCGTCGGAACACGCCAGCGGTCACCGTCCCCCCGTCGTCCTGCGCGCGCACCGGCGCCGCGGCGAGGGGGAGGGCGAGCAGTAGGGTAGCGAGGCGCGCGGGAGCGCGCCGGAGGGGCGAAGACATGGAGATCGGGGCGCTGGAACGAAAGGTGGCAGCGAGCGCGGCTGGTCCGGCCCTCTAGCTTAGCGCCCACACCCGGAGCGCGTAAGCGGGCCCAGCGCCGAGCCCGGCACCGTCTTGCCGCGCGCCGTGGCGACCTCCCAGTTTACGGACGTCCCTCGCCGGTCTCCGGCGCTCGCTCACCCTTCGATGAGGTGCTCCATGCGACCGTTCTTCCGCGCGATCGTTCTCGGCGGGATCGTCGTCTCCGTTCCCGCGGCTGCCCAGCAGGCCGACAACCCGGTCTCGAGCGCGTTGCGGTCGATGCTCGAGCGGGGGGAGCGGACCCTCGTGGGCGCGGCCGAAACGATGCCGGCCGACAAGTACGGCTTCAAGCCTACCGAGGGGCAGATGAGCTTCGGCCAGCTCGTGCTCCACGTCGCCGGGTCGAACGAGTTCATGTGCGCGACCATCGCCGGCACCAAGCCGCCCGAGCGTCCGAAGCTCCAGCCTACCGCGGGGAAGGACGCGCTCGTGGCGCGCATGAAGGAGTCGTTCGCCTACTGCACCACCGCCCTCGCCAAGGCGACGGATGCGAACCTCGGCGAGAGCGTCCCCTTCTTCGGCGGCCGCACGATCACGCGCGCCGGCGCGATGCTCGACCTCGCTGCCGACTGGGCGGACCACTACAGCGCCGCGGCCAACTACCTCCGGCTCAACGGCCT
>JADGGM010000439.1 GCA_019689955.1 Gemmatimonadaceae bacterium | reverse complement strand
CCATTCCCCCATGACGATCCCCCGCTCCGCCTCGACCGCGGCGGAGTCGAAGGTGACGCCGTGCACCCAGTCCGCGAGGATGCGCACTCCGGTGGGGAGCGCGTCGGCGCGGTCGGTGGGGATGGTGAAGCGATAGACGGTCGCGCTGTGCGAGGTCTCGGCGTTCACGTCGGCGCCGAACGCCATCCCCATCGACTCGAGGTAGCGCTTGATCTCGAGGCGGCCGAAGTGGGTCGTGCCGTTGAAGGCCATGTGCTCCACGAAATGCGCGAGGCCGCGCTGCGTGCTGTCCTCGAACGTGGAGCCGGCGTCGACGGCGAGCCGGAGCTCGGCGCGCTGGGCGGGGGTGCGGTTGACGCGAATGTAGTACCGGAGGCCGTTCGGCAGGGTGCCGATCGTCACGGCCGTGTCACCGGGGAGCGTGTCCGCCGTCGCCGCGGCACGGGCTCGCGCAGCGTGCCGAACCTGGGCGAGCGCGGGGGTGGTGAACGCGGCGGCAAGACACACCGCGACGACGCCTCGGCGCCAGCCGCCGAACGGACGGCGCACGAGGTTGCATCCCATCTGATATAGCTTCATGTCAGCGAGCCGAATGTCCGGAAGTGCGGAAACACACTATCACGGATGGGACACTCCGGGCGCGATCAACCCCTATCGGATGGACTCGATGTTCCGGACGTACGGGACAGAACGTCCACTCGCATCCCGTTTTTCGGGCGAAGTGTCGCCAGCGGCTCGAGCGCGACCGGGTGGTTGCGTGCGAGGCGCAAGCGCCAGCGCCGCGCGATGGTGGCGAGCACCACGATCTGCACGGTCCACGCGAACTGCTCGCCGATGCCGGCGCGCGTGCCGCCGCCGAGCGGGAAGTAGGCGAAGCGGGGGCGGGCGTCGGCGCGATCGGGGTGCCAGCGCTCGGGGTCGAAACGGTCGGGCCGCTCGTACCACCGCGGGTCGCGGTGCACGAAGTACGGCGAGGCGTAGACGAGGGAACCGGCCGGCACGCGGTAGCCGTGCGCCTCGACGTCGCGCACGGCGCGCCGCTCGACGATCCACACCGGCGGGTAGAGGCGCATCGCTTCGGCGATGACCATGCGCGTGTACGTGAGGCGCGGGAGGTCGCGCGCCTCGGGGAGCCGGTCGCCGAGGACCGCGTCGAGCTCGGCGTGGAGCCGCTCCTCGACGTTCGGATACTGCGAGAGGAGGTACCAGGTCCAGGTCAGTGCGACCGCGGCGGTCTCGTGTCCGGCGACGAGTAGCGCCAGGATTTCGTCGCGCAGCTCCGCATCGGACAGCGCGCGCCCGTCCGCATCGCGTGCCCGGAGCAACGTGGTGAGGAGGTCGTCGCGGCCATCGCCCAGGGTGCGGCGCGCGCGGATCGCGTCGGTGAGCCACCGGGCGAAGCGGCGGCGGGCACACTGCACGCAGCGCACGGAGGGGAGCGGCACGCGCTCGAGGAGGGTACCGAGGGGGAGGAGCGCGCGGCGGTACGTGCGGAGGGAGAGATCGATCGTCTCCTCCATCCCGCCCGGGTCATCGCCGACGTCGAGATCGAACAGGATCTTCCCGATGATCGCGCGGGTGAGGCGGGTCATGGCCTCGTGCACGTCGAGCGTGGTGTCGTCGCCCCACGTGGCGGTCGCGCGCTCGGCGTGGCCCGCCATGGCCGCGGCGTAGGCGGCCACGCGGTCGCGCTGAATCGCGGGGCGCACACGGCGGCGGTGGAGCGGGCGCCGCGCTCCGTCCGCCGTGAGCCCGGCGTCGCCGAGGAGCGGCGTGGCGCGCTCGAACCCGCGCCCGCGCGCGAAGGTTCGCGGCTTGGTCACGAGGAGCCGCTGGAGGTCGCCCGGGTGGCCGAACAGCACGAACCGCTGCGCGCCGAGCCGCAGCTGCGCCACATCGCCGCACGCCTCGAGGCGCGCGAAGAACGCCAGGTGATCGCGCGCGAGGAGCGCGAGGAGCTCTCCCGGATACCGCGGCGATGGCGAGGGGGGGAGCGGGCCGGTGACCACCAGCGCCGGGCCCCCGGCGGGCGTGCTATGCAACAGGCGAATCGGAGCGGGCATGACCTCGACTCGGTGGCCGGCGGTAGCCGGAGGGACGGCCCGTGATGGCAAAGGCCCCCAGTACGACGGGGGCCTCCACCACCGTCCAACGGATGCAGCGCGCGGCGAGACGGTGCGGAACGGGCGAACGGTAGACCGGCGATGCTACAGGGGGGCCAACGTGACGTCGTCGCGCCTGCACATAGTGTGACACGGAGCGGAATGAAAACCCCTATCGGCGCGTCGACGAAGACGTCCGTTTGAGCGCTCGAGCACGCTCCCTCACAGCCCCACGCTCACGTTGAGCTGCACGCTTCGCGGGCGCCCGACCGACGCGCCGCTGAAGAACGCGCCTTTGAGCAGGTACTTCCGGTCGAACACGTTGTCCACGTAGAGCTGCGGGCGGACGACCGTTCGCCCGACGAGGAGCGAATAGCCCGCCGCCGCGTTCACGATGACGCTCGGGTCCACGTGGATGCCGCGATTGAAGTCGAGGAGCCCGCGCCCGACCGGCGCGGTGATGTCGGCGCCGTTGGTGAGCCCGGAGCCGTAGATCCCGGTCGCACTCACGTAGAACCGGTGCGCCGAGTACACCGCCGACGCGACCGCCGAGATCCGCTGGTCGTGGTCGAGGTCGAACCAGCCGCCGGGGACGTCGGCGACGTCCGTCGGGAAGAAGCCGCCGGTGATCGGGCCGCGCCCGTAGGCGTGATTGAGCGCGAGGTTGACGTACCCCGACAGTGGTCCGGGCGGGCGGACTTCGATCACTCCTTCAATGCCGCGGATGTAGACCTTCGCGAGGTTGACCGACGTCGTGATCGCCGAGCCGGGCACCGTGTTGTCGTCGATCCCGGGCGAGCTCTCCTTGTAGTAGCCGGAGAGCTTGGTGACGACGCCGAACGGGAACCGGTGGATGTAGCCGATCTCGTAGAAGTGGTCGCGCTCCGGGAGCGTCGGCGCGGCGACGACGCCGGAGTCCGCCGCCTCCGTGATCGCGCGGAGGTCCTCGATGTTGGTCGGGACGAAGAGCCGGCCGTAATACGCGTAGACGGTGTTCGCCGAGTTGGGGAAGATGCTGAGCTTCACGCGCGGGCTCACCTGGTGCTGATTTCCGGCGAAGGGTGCGACGTGCGAGTCGTAGCGCACGCCGGTGCGGAGCTCGAGCCATTCCACGGGGGACAGCGCCGTCTGCGCGTACACGCCGACGTCGTGCCCATCGAGGTCGGAGTTGGAGACGGGGCCATGCGTCCCGTCGGCGGCGCTGGTGACGAAGCTCTCCCGGCCGCGGGTCGCCGACGCGAGCGTGCCGACCTTCACCTCGACCTCCGGACTCGGCCGCCACGCATAGTCGACCTTGGCGCCGTACGTGTCGAAGCTCCGGTCCTCCGACAGGTTGTACGGCGTCGTATCGGGGAAGAAGATGAACGACGGATCGTCCGCCTGGCCCGGCGTGTAGGTGAGGCTCCCGTGGCGCGCGAAGGCGGCCACGAACAGCTCCGCGCCGTTCGCCGCGCCCGTCGTGGGGGGGCCCCCGCCGGGGCGCCCCCGGCGCGGCGGGGGGGGGGGG
>JADGGM010000438.1 GCA_019689955.1 Gemmatimonadaceae bacterium | reverse complement strand
CGCGCGCCCGTCGCATCCGTCGCGCCCCCCTCACCCCTCCAGCGTCTCGCGCTGCAGCCGGCGCACCCGGCGCAGCTCGTACACGCGCCCCACCTCCCCCCCGATGATGAAGATCAACGCCGCGTAGTACACCCAGAACACGATGATCACCAGCGCGTAGAGCGTCCCCGTGTACAGCGACCCCGGGTTGAACTTCCCGACATACGTCGTGAACAGCGTCTTCGCCAGCTCGAACAGCACGCTCGTCACCACCGCCGCGAGCATCGCCGACTGCCAGCGGATGCGCCGGTTGGGGAGGAACTTGTACAGCGCGAAGAACATGAGCACGATGAACGCCGCCGCGAGCAGCGTCCCGAGCCAGTACTCGACGCGTCCCATCGTCTCCGCCTGGAAGCCGAGGCCCTGGAGGACGCGGATCCCGCGCGAGGTGGCGAGCTTGAGGTACGCGTTGACCAGCGTGTAGAGCACGAACAGGATCGTGCTCACCACCGTGAGCTGGATGTCGTACAGCTTCCCCTCGATGATGCTCCGTCCCTCCTCGATGTCGAACACCTCGCCGAGCACCGAGCGCAGCGTGCCGAAGAGGCGCGTGGAGAACCACACGAAGCCGATCAGGCTGTACAGCCCCACCGCCCCGCGGGAGCGGATGACGTCGTTCACGAGCTTGTAGACCGGGGAGTCGGGGCTCTCGGCGCGCGGGGGGAGGAGCTGGTTGATGAAGCTCCACACGCTCGCCGCGGACTCGGTCACGTTCTGGTTGAGGAGGTAGCCGAGCCCGGAGAGGAGGAGCAGGACGAAGGGGACCGCGGCGAGGAGGATGTTGAACGCGATCGCCCCCGCGAGGAAGGTGATGTTGTCATCCCCCGCGTTGTCCCAGATGCGCTTGGCGTAGTCCGTGAACGCCGACCAGACGCGGTGCGGCAGCGAGCGAGCGGGCATGGCGGCCGCGAGCCGGAGGCGGTCCCTTACTCCGTCTCGGGCTCGCGATCCGCGGCGTCCTGCACGTCGTCGCCGGCGGTGGCCGTGGTGCGGCGGGCGGCGCGGGCGGCGTCGCTGCTCGCGCGGTAGTTGGCCTTGGTCTCGGCGATCCGCTCCTCCAGGTCCCGGCGCGCGGCGTGCGCGGCCTCGCGTCCGGCGCGCAGCGCTTCGGCGGCCTGGCGCCGCTTCATCTCGAGCGCCTGGCGCGCGCTCTCGATCTTCTCCTCGACGCTCCGCTTGGCGTGCTCGTAGCGGTCGGTCACCGAGTCACTCAGGTCGCCCGCCGCCTCGCGCGCCACGCGCCCTGCGCGCCGCGCCTGGCGCCGCAGCTCGCGCCGCGTCTCGACCCCCGGCCGCGGGGCGAAGAGCAACGCGATCCCCGCGCCGATCGCCGCGCCCAGGAGGAACGACCCCACGCCCCCGCCCCGCTTCTCGATCACCACGAGCGGTTCGGCCAACTCGAGATCATCCGACTCTTCGTATCGCGCCATACGAGCTCTCCTCGTCAACTCAACGGCGTCCCTTGGATTTCACCTTCGCGACCGCCTTCTCCTTCGCCGGCGCGGCCGCCTTCACGCTCCGCGCCGACGCACTCGCCTCCTCGTCGCCCCCGTCCGGAGCCGCGCCGTTCCCCGTCACCAGCGCCGCGAGCTCGGCGCGCACTTCGTTCGCTCCGATCCCGAGCATCTTCGCCGTACGCTCGGCGTCCCCGCCCGTCGCCGAGAAGGTGCGGAGGACGAGCTGCCGCCGCGCGTCCGCGAGCGTGGAGCCGACCGCCAGCGTCACCGCCGCCGTCTCCCCCGTGGTCCGGAGGTGCCGCGGCACGATGTCGTCGAGCGTGATCGTCGAGCCGCGCGACATGATCACCGCGCGCTCCACGGCGTTCTTGAGCTCCCGCACGTTCCCCGGCCACGGATACGACAGGATCCAATCCATCGCCGCCTCGTCGAACCCCGTCAGCCGCTTCCCGTTCTGCTGCGAGAAGCGCGCGAGGAACTCCGTGGCCAGCAGCTTGAGGTCCCCCATCCGCTCCCGCAGCGGTGGAAGGTAGATCTCCACCACCGCCAAGCGGTAGTACAGGTCCTCGCGCAGCTCCTGGTTGGCGAGCGCTTGCTGGAGGTCCTTGTTCGTCGCCGCGACCACGCGGATGTCGACGGTGATCTCCTTCTTGCCACCGAGCCGCCGGACGGTTCGGCTCTCGAGGGCCCGGAGCAGCTTCACCTGGATGTCGGGGGGCATCTCGGCCACCTCGTCCAGGAAGATCGTCCCCCCGTCGGCCATCTCGAAGGCGCCCGGCTTCTCGTTGGTGGAGCCGGTGAAGGCGCCCCGCTCGTGGCCGAAGAGCTCGTTCTCGAGGATGTCCTTGGGGAGCGCGGCGCAGTTGAGGGGGAAGAACGGGCCCTTGGCGCGCTCGCTCTTCTGGTGGATCGCGCGCGCGACGAGCTCCTTCCCCGTCCCCGACTCGCCGAGGATGAGGACGCTCGCCGTGGACGGAGCCACGGCGTCGATCACCTGGTACACGCTGCGCATCGCTTCCGATTGCCCGGTCAGCTCGCCGTAGTGCGTGAGCGCGGCCAGCTCCGAGGTGAGCGCGCGGTTGGTCTGCTTGACGTTGAACTTGTCGACCGCCTTCGGGATGAGCGCCTTGAGGCGGTTGAGCTTCTCGGCGGTGAGCGGCTTCTCGATGTAGTCGTATGCGCCCTGCCGCATGGCCTGCACCGCGGAGTCCACGGTGGCCTGCCCCGTGATGATGATGCACTCGGTGGTGATCTCGCGGGTCTGGAGCTCCTTGAGGAGCGCGAGGCCATCGAGCTTGGGCATCTTCAGGTCCGCGAGCACGACGCCGTACGTGTCGGCGAGGAGGCAGTCGAGCGCCTTCTGGCCGTCAGTGGCGACGTCGACGGGGTAGCCCTCATCCTGGAGGATGGCGCTCAACCCCTCGGCGATGGCTCGTTCATCGTCGGCGATGAGGATCTTGGCTTTCTGCATGGTTACATCACCCCGGTGCCGCCGCCCGTGCCGGGGGCGAAAAAGATCAGGAACCCGTCCTCCCCACGCCGTAGCTCGGCGCCCCCGGCCGCGAGGGCGGCGCGGGTGACGTCGTCGACCGGTGCGGGCGGCTGGGTTCCGCGAACGCTCACGACGATCTCCTCGCCGCGGCGCACCGCCGTCCCCTCCACGCGCGCGCGGTCGTGCACGAGTGCCTCGAGCGCGATCGCCAGCGCGGCGCGCGCCACCTCCGTGGACGCCGCGGGGAGCAGCAGAACTTCCGTCGGCGGCTCGAACGTCACGGCCCCCCCGTCTGCCGCAGCAATCGCGCCGTACAGCCGCACGAGCGGCTGCACGAGATGCCACAAATCTACTGGATGGCGCGCGGGGCGCGCCAATGCGAGCAGGGCATCGACGAGCGTCGCGGCACGCGACAGCTCCTCCGCGGCTGCGTCGGCGAACGAGGTGAGCGATGCGGCATCCGTGCCGTGGCGCGCCGCACGGGTCCGTACGACCTCGAGGTTGACGGCGAGCCCGTTGAGCGGGTTCTTGATCTCGTGCGCTGCCCGGTCGGCGGCACGCGCGAACGCGTTCAGCCAGCGGCGTTCGCGCGTGGCCGGGGGCGCGGGGCGGGCGCTTATTCG
>JADGGM010000437.1 GCA_019689955.1 Gemmatimonadaceae bacterium | reverse complement strand
GGCGGAGGGCACGTGCCCGTGCCTCCGCCTCAGCGATGCGCCGCTCGACCCGGAGCCCGACCATGGTAGGTGCCCCGCGGGGCTCGGCCGACACCGCTTACTTCTCGACCACCAGCGCCGTCACCATCCCGAACATCCCATGGTCCCCTTCGGCGTGCGGCAAGATGTGGCAGTGGAACGCCCAGGTGCCGGGGTTCGTGCAGTGCACGATCGCATCCCAGCGCTCTCCAGGCGCGATGTTGAGCGTGTCGCACTTCCACGGCGCCGGCAGCGGCCACCCGTCACGATCGATCACCGTCATGTGGATCCCGTGCAGGTGCATCGGGTGGATCATGATCCCTTCGTTCATGAAACGGATGCGGATCTTCTCCCCCAGCTTCGCCGTCAGCGGCTCCGTGGCCGGGAAGCTCTTCCCGTTCAGCGTGAACCCGTGCGCGCCGTCGTTCAGGATCAGCACGTAGTCGTGATCCACGCGCTCGATGGGGCGCAGCGCCTTCGGCTCGATGATGAACGCGCCGAGGAGGCCGAGGCCCACCTGGCGCGTCGAGTCGTGGTGGGAGTGGTACATGTGCGAGCCCGGGTTCGGCGCCGTGAACTCGTACGTGTAGCGCTCGCCCGGCTTCACCGGCGGCTGCGTGATGAACGGCACCCCGTCCTGGTCGTTCGGAATCTCGAGCCCGTGGAAGTGGATCGAAGTCGATTCGTCGAGCTGGTTCTCGAGGACGACGCGCACGCGGTCCCCCTCGCGGACGCGGATCTGCGGCCCCGGCACCTGGCCGTTGTACGTCCACGCTTCCACGGTGCGCCCCGGCTCCACCTCCCACTGGACCTTGGAGGCGGTGAGCTCGAACACCTTCACCCCCTTCTCGATCCGTGGCTCGAGGGGCTGGTTCCCCTTCCCGGCCGTCTTGGCCGGGAACGCCTTCATGCGCGCCTCGTGCATCGCATCCATCGCATCCGCCTTGGCGCGCGGCGATGGCGGCGCCGCAGGCGCCGGTGCCGGCGCGGGGCGCGCTTCGTCTTCCTCTGGCGCCGCCCCGGCCCGCTTGCACGCCGAGAGCGCGCCGGCCAGGACTGCAGTGACCGCGGTACTACGGAGAAAGGTGCGCCGGTTCCCGGCGCGAGTCAGCAACGCGCCCCCCACGGGCGCTGCCGGTATGTCAGACATGATCGTTAGCTCCTGAACCCCAGAGTGGTGCATCCAGTGACGCGGAAGGCTACCACGGCTCCGCCCGCCCCGCTGTCGGGAGGGGACACGAGCGCCTGTCAGGGATCACCCGACAGCGATGAAGGGCTGGGGCAAGGGAAGGAGCTAGCCGAGTCGCGCCTCACGACCGGTGACCTCGGAGGCATGGATGCGGAAGAGGATGCGCCGGAATCCGACGGGGTCGGTGGCCGTGAGCGCCTCGGGGGACAGCGAGCGAATCAGCTGCACCGCGTGCTCGTACACCTCCGCGCCGCCGCCGGGGCCCTCTTCGCTGAGGAGGTACAGCGCGCCGTGCACCACCACGCTGCGCCAGTCGAAGAGCCCGGTCACCTCATCGACCTCGAAGGCGACCCATCGATGGTGGACGATCGTCGTGAGCTTGGTGCCGGGCGCGGTCCGGCCGTAGAGCCAGCCATCGTCGTACACGTAGTTGATCGGCTCGATGTCGACGCGGTCGTGAAACGTGTACGCGATCCGCCCCACGTGATGGCGGGCCAGGAGCGCATCGCACTCGGCCCGTGTCATCTCCCGAAAGACCGGCTGGGATCCCCCTGGCATCGCCCCCTCCACGAATGTGCGTCCCTGCGCCGCCGACCACACGCGCCGCAACGTACCACCGCGTGCGGCGCTGCGCACCGGGAGGAGCGCCGGACCGCGCAGTCCGTTCTCCCGCGACGCGCCTCGTCGGGTATGTGCGCACACCGCCCCGGCGTTCGTCCGACAGACCGCCGGTCCGCGGGCGCGTACCCATTCATCCGTGGGAAGCCGGCTCGCGCGGAGCCCGCTGCGCTCAGCCAGAAGATAGCATCGGACAGGAGTCCACATGAGTCAGGCCGCACGTCCGTACACCGCCGGCCGCGCGCCCATCGGGGCGGAGGAGCCGTCCGGCCCGGTGCTCGTGGCGATCAAGGGGGCGGGGGACGGCGAGGCGCCGCTGCGCGCGGCGCAGCGGATCGCGGAGCAGCAGGGGCGCGAGCTGGAGATCGTCACCGTGCTGGAGCTGCTCCCGCTCTACGCGCTCGACGCCGGCTCCGGCCCCACGCTCACGGCGCTGGAGGAGGAGGAGCGCGCCGCGGCGCTCGCGGCCGCACGCACGGAGGTCCGCGCCACGCTCGGCGAGGACGCGGCCGCGCGCGTGCGCGCCGTCGCCGGGCAGCCCGCGCGCACCATCGCGCGCCTCGCGCACGAGTGGCACGCGTGGCTCATCGTGCTCGGCCTCGGCGCGCACGAGGCAAGGGACCGGATCTTCGGACGGGAGACGGCGCTGCAGACGCTGCGCCTGGCCGACCGCCCGATTCTCATGGTGGCCCCCGGGGCGAGTGGCGCGCCGGAGCACGTGGTCGCTGCGGTGGACTTCAGCGCGGCGAGCGTGCGGGCCGTCGAGATCGCCTCCCATCTCGCGGCCCCCGGCGCGACCCTCACCCTCGTGCACGTGCAACCGACGCCCGACGCGGGGCGTTGGCGTCCGGCGCGGAGCGCGTGGATCGCCAACTACCGCCGGCGTACCGACGAGCTGTTCCACCGCCTGCAGGCGAGCCTCACCCTCCCGCCAACGATGCACGTGGAGACCGTGACGCGCATCGGGCGGCCGGCCGATGAGGTGCTGGCCGTGGCGGCGGAGCGCGGCGCTGATCTCGTCGTGAGCGGGAGCCGGAGCCACGGGCTCGTCGCGCGGCTGTTCGTGGGGAGCGTGGCCACGGCGCTCCTCCGCCGCGCGCCCTGCTCGCTGCTCATTTCCCCCGAGCCGGCCGCCGCGGCCGCGCACGAGATCGAGCGCACCCTCACCGGCGTCACGGAGAGCACCGCGCGCACCGAGTGGCCCGCGATCTTCCACGCCTTCGCCCGTCGCAACGCCGGCCGGCGCGCCACGATCGAGGTAGACGATCCCGTCACTGGAACCCAGTTGCAGGAAACGGGACTGGCCCTCCTCGACGCTTCCTACGATCCGGGCGACGGCCGCGCAGAGATCGTCCTCGGCGACCCGGCCGCGGCCCCGCGGCTCCTCATGCGCGCGATCGGCGGCGTGGGCGCGGTGACGCTGTTCACCGGCGAGGATGGGCGCGACCGCGCGCTCCGCATCGCGCACGGCCCCGGGCAGACGATGGTGACGCTCATCGACTGAGCGCCCCGCCCGCCCGCTATATTTTCCCGGCCAGTGCGCCGCGCGGCCGACCACCCGGCCGCCGGCGGTTGCAGCGTACGATCGCTCACCTCCGGCTCCCCGAGTGATTCGCGATGGCCGTCCTCTTCGCTCTCGCCGCGTCCGCGCTGTACGGGACCGCTGACTTCTTCGGCGGCCTGGCGTCGCGCCGCGCCACGACGTTCGGCGTCGCCACCATCTCGCAGCTCATCGGGCTCGCCACCCTCCTCCTCGCCCTCCCCTTCCTCCCCGCGAGCACCCCGGCGCGGAGCGACATCCGG
>JADGGM010000436.1 GCA_019689955.1 Gemmatimonadaceae bacterium | reverse complement strand
GATCGCCAGCTCCCCCAGCCGCGCCCCGCGCCCTTCGGCCGAGATCCGCATGAGGAGCCCGATCGCCAGCCAGCAGGCGAGCATGAACGAGCCGCCGTAGCTGAAGAACGGGAGCGGGATCCCGGTGATCGGCATCAGGTTGAGCGTCATCCCGATGTTCACGATCACGTGCACCAGCCAGCTCGACGCGAGCCCGAACGCGACGAGGCTGCTGTACGAGTCGTTCGCCCGTTCCGCGACCCGGATGACGCGCAGGAGGAGGAAGAGGAAGAACATCAGCGCCACCGTCACCCCGATGAAGCCGAGCTCCTCCCCCACCACGGAGAAGATGAAGTCCGTGTGCTGTTCCGGGAGGAAGGCGAGCCGCTTCTGCGTCCCCTCGAGGAACCCCTTCCCGAGGAGCCCTCCGGAGCCGATCGCCACCTGTGACTGGATGACGTGCCACCCCGAGCGCCGCGGATCGATCGAGGGGTCGAGGAAGACGAGGAGCCGGTGCCGCTGGTACGGGGCGAGCCGGTCCCACAGGATCGGCGCGACCACCCCCATCACCACGTTCGCCGTCATGAGCGCGACCCCTTCGAGCATGAACGGCTTGTACCAGAGCACGAGCGCGAGGAGGAGGAGAAACCACGCGCCCCACAAGCTCGTGCTCGACGCCAGGATGAGGCTCACCGCGGGGGACGCGAGCAGGACGAGGAGCGAGAGCGGGACCCCGGACCAGTACAGCATGGCGAAGAAGATCCCGATGAACACGATGCCGGTGCCCAGGTCGGGCTGCATCATGATCAGGAGCCAGGGGAGGAGCACCACGACCGCGGGCTTCCACAGCTCGAGCAGCGACCGCGGCGCATCGCGGCGCACGGAGAGCACGCGCGCGAGCATGAGCACCACGGTGACCTTGGCCAGCTCCGAGGGTTGGCCGAGGCGGTGGCCGAAGAGCGTGAGCCAGCTCTTGGTGCTCGCCGCGGTCCCCGCTCCGCTCCCCATGACGAGCGTGAGCGCGAGGAGGAAGATCGTGAAGGCGTACGCGGGGAACGCGACCCACTCCACGAACCGCACCGACGCGCGGCTCACGACGTATGCCCCCGTGAGCCCGAGCCCGAGCCAGATGAGCTGGGAGCGCCAGGCGTGCGCCGCGGCGGTGGGGACATCGGTCTGGCCGGCCGAGTACACCATCGCGATCCCGTACGCCGAGAGGAGGAGCGCGGTGAGCGCGAGCGGATAGTCGGCGAGAACGCGCCGGGTCATCAGCCGTCCGTGTTGAGCAGCTCGGTGGGAGCCACCTTGAGGTACGCCTCGATGATCTTCGACGCGATGCGCGCGGCGCGCGTCCCGTGGCCGCCGAACTCGAGCATCACCGCGACGACGATCTTGGGGTCATCCTCCGGCGCGAACCCCACGAACCAGGCGTGGTCGCGCGTCGGATCCTGCGGGTTCTGCGCCGTCCCCGTCTTGCCGGCGAGCACGACCCCCTTGAGCGCCGCGCTCCGCGCCGTGCCGGAGGAGACCACCCCGGCCATCGCGTCGCGAATCCCGCGCATCTGCTCGTCGGTGAGCTTGAACAGCCGCGTACGCTGCGGCGCGCGACGCGCGATCTCGGGCGTGGCCGCGGTCCCGTCGGTGGCGAGCGCGGTGTAGAACCGCCCCATGTTCGCGATCGTCTGCGTGTTCTCCCCCTGCCCGATGGCGAGGTTGAGCACCACGGCCTGGCTCCACCCGCGCTTCCCGTACCGCTTGTCGTAGTAGTCCTCGACGTCGGCGTACGGGAAGAGGGGGCGGGACTCATCGGGGAGGTCGATCCCCGACCGGTCGCGGCTGCCGAGCTTGATCCCGCCGGCCACGAGGCGCGAGAGGCCGAGCTTGAGCCCGAGCTGGTAGAAGTAGACGTCGCACGAGACCTCGATGGCGCGCGCGAGGGTGATGTTGCCGTGCCCGTGCGGGTCCCAGCACCGGAAGTACCGGTTCCCGAACTGGAACCCGCCGGTGCACGGCACGGGCATCTTGTCGTCGAGGGAGACGAGCCCGTCCTCGAGGGCGATGGTCGCCGTGGCGAGCTTCCAGGTGGAGCCGGGGGGGTAGCGCCCCTGGATCACTTTGTTGTACAGCGGGCGGCGCGGGTCGGTCGTGAGCTGCTTCCAGAGGTCCGACGGGATCCCGCCGATGAAGCGGTTGGGGTCGTAGCTCGGCGCGCTGTAGAGCGCGAGCACGCCGCCGGTCTTGGGGTCGAGCGCGATCGCCCCGCCCTGCAGCGAGTCGCCGAAGATCGACGCGACGTAGCGCTGGAGGTCGAGGTCGATGTTCGTGTAGAGCGGAGGCCCGGCCTGCGGGAGCAGGTCCTGCCGCGCTCCGGCCTCGCGCACCACGCGCCCGCGCGCGTCGACCTCCACGAAGCGGACCCCTTCCTTCCCGCGCAGCGAGTCCTCGTACTCCTTCTCGAGCCCCCCCTTCCCGATCTGCTGCCCCGCCTTGTACCCGCGGTACGCCGGCGAGGCGAGCTCCGACTCGGTGATCTCCCCCACGTACCCGACGAACGAGGCGACCACCGGACCGTCGGGGTAGTACCGCTTGGGCGCGGACTGGATGATCAGCCCCGGAAACTCGATCCGCCGCTCCTCGAGCACCGACACCACGTCGAACGAGGCGTCGGAGAGGACCACGGTCGGGCGGTTGGGGGCGCGCTTGTAGCGCCGCACGGCCAGCTCGATCTCGTCCTGGCTCAGCGGGATGATGGTCGCGAGCCGCTGCAGGGATGCGCGGAGCGAGTCGGCCGTCGGGCTGAGCAGCGAGACGGAGTACCCGGGGACGTTCTCAGCGATGATCTGGTTGTGCCGGTCGTAGATGATCCCGCGCGGTGCCGGGAGCGGCACCTCGCGCAACCGGTTCTCCTCCGACTGGAGCGCGTAGCGCGAGTTCTGGACGATCTGCGTGCGAAAGAACGCGCCCAGCAACACCGCGAACAGCGCCGTCAGGGCCCACGACGCTGTGCGCGCTCGGCGAGCAAGGTCGTTGGGGTGGAAGCTCACGTCGTCGATGGTCTCAAGATAGGACGCAGGATGAGCAGCGTGAGGAGGCCGAACAGCGCCGTCACCACGCCTTTCAACGGCGACCAGACCAGGATCTCGAGGAATAGTTCCCCCCCGCCCAGGTGATGTTCCGCGAGGAGGAAGATGATGTCGAACGCCCACTTCCCGACGAAGAAGAAGAAGGCGTTCAGGAGCAGGTCATCGGCGAAGAAGACGGCCTTGAGCCACGACGCGCTGAACCCGATGATGCACATCCCGAGCGCCCCCGCGCCGAAGGCGTGCGGCTCGAGCGAGTCGGCGACCACTCCCATGAGCAGCCCGACGAGCGAGGCAACCCCCGGGCGCACCCGGATGGCGACGAGGAGGAGGCCGATGATCAGGAAGTCGGGGGCCGCGCGCCACCCGAGGAGCGGGCGGAGCGTGTAGTGCAGCACGACGAGCACCACGAAGGCGACGATCGTGCGCGCGAGATCCGCCGGCCTCATGGTTGTCCGTGCCTCGCGCTGTCGGCCGTGGTCCGCGCGGCCGCGGTGTCGGTGCGCCGCACGGCGGAGTCCGCGGGGCGCGGTGCGGCGGTGACGACGGGGCGCCGCGGCGCGGCCGGCGAGGCGGCGC
>JADGGM010000435.1 GCA_019689955.1 Gemmatimonadaceae bacterium | reverse complement strand
GTGCGGGAGTAGCTCAGCTGGTAGAGCGCAAGCCTTCCAAGCTTGATGTCGCGGGTTCGAGCCCCGTCTCCCGCTTGGTGCAGAGGAGTTCTGGAGGGGATGTGCGGGCCGCCGCCCGATAGCGGCGGCTTTCGGCGTGAAAGCGTCGGAGGCGCATCGAAACGCTCGCGTAGCTCAGTTGGTAGAGCACACCCTTGGTAAGGGTGAGGTCACCGGTTCAATCCCGGTCGCGAGCTCTGGAAGCATGCTGATCACGCTGATGGGACGGGAGCCCGGAGTCCCCGGAGCCAACGATGCCGAGAGAGAAGATCATCCTCGCGTGTAGCGAGTGCAAGAATCGGAACTACTTCACGGACAAGAACAAGCGAGCTCACCCCGAGCGCGTGGAGTGGAAGAAGTACTGCCCGCGGTGCAATCAGCACACGGTGCACAAGGAAACGAAGTAGCGCATGCCGGCAATTGTCGCGCAGACTGCGGAGTTCCTGACCGAGGTCCGGAACGAGTGGAAGAAGGTGACGTGGCCGGACTGGGCGCAGCTCCGTCAGGCCACGATCGCGATCATCGTCTTCGTGCTGGTGATTGCCGGCTTCATCGCGTTGCTTGACGTGGTGTTGCAGGCGGTCCTGGTGCGGGGCATTCCTGCGTTGTTCGGGAAGTGAACATGGACGGGCACCGCTGGTACGCGATCCAGACCACGGCTGGGCACGAGAACAAGGTGCGGTCGCTGATCCAGCGGCGCATCGAGCAGGACCCGCGTCCGGCCGAGGAGCGACCGATCCGCCAGGCGCTCGTGCCCACGCAGGAAGTGGTGGAGATCAAGAACGGCAAGAAGGTCACCGTCGAGCGGAAGATCTACCCTGGCTACGTGTTGGTGGAGATGGTCATGAATCAGGAGACCCTCCACACCATCAATAGCATTCAAGGGGTGATCAAGTTCGTCGGGCACGAGCGGTTTCCGCAGCCGTTGCGCCCTGAGGAGGTCAACCGCCTGCTCGGGATCGCGGAGGAGGTGGAGGAGGAGCCGAAGGAGGAGATCCCCTTCATGGTGGGGCAGGCGGTGGAGATCACGGAGGGGCCGTTCAGCGACTTCAGTGGGACCGTCGAGGAAGTGTACCCCGACAAGGGGAAGGTGCGGGTGTCGGTGAGCCTGTTTGGACGGCCGACGAGCGTGGAGCTGGACTACTTGCAGCTTCGCGGGTACTGAGGTCGCGGTACGTCGCACACCACGGCGACGGTAAAACAGCAGTGGTAGAATCGGCGCGGCGTGCCGCGCGTTCGCTCATGGAAGGAGTCAATGGCTAAGAAAGCGACAGCATTCGTGAAGCTGCAGATCCCTGCAGGACAGGCGACGCCTGCGCCCCCCGTGGGGACGGCGTTGGGTCCGCACGGGATCAACATCATGGCGTTCGTGAAGGAGTTCAACGCCAGAACGCAGGCGCAAGCCGGGTTGATCCTCCCTGCGGAGATCACGATCTACTCGGACAAGTCCTTCAGCTTCGTCCTCAAGACCCCGCCGACGGCGATCCTCATCAAGAAGGAGCTCGGGATCGAGAAGGGCTCCGGTCAGCCGAACCGGAACAAGGTCGGGAAGCTCACGAAGGCGCAGGTTCGGAAGATCGCGGAGGTGAAGCTGCCGGACCTGAACTGTGAGACGATCGAGGCCGCGATGGCGATGGTGGCTGGTGCGGCGCGGTCGATGGGTGCGGAGGTCGAGGCCTGATGCGCGACCACGGGAAGAAGTACCTCACCGCGGCCAAGAAGATCGACCCCAACACGCGCTACCAGCCGCAGCAGGCGATCGAGCTCGTGAAGGGTGCCGCGTTTGCCAAGTTTGATGAGACCGTCGAGGTCGCCGTGCGGCTCGGCGTGGACCCGCGGCACGCCGATCAGGTGGTGCGTGGGACCGTCGTGCTCCCGGCCGGGACGGGGAAGTCGGTGCGTGTGGCGGTGATCGCCGTCGGCGACAAGGCGCGCGAGGCCGAGGCGGCGGGGGCGGACGCGGTCGGCGTCGAGCTCGTGCAGCGGATCAAGGATGGGTGGCTCGACTTCGACGTGCTGATCGCGACCCCGGACCAGATGGGGCAGGTCGGTCAGCTCGGTCGCGTGCTCGGTCCTCGCGGGCTCATGCCGAACCCCAAGGCCGGTACCGTCACCTTCGACGTCGCCAAGGCTGTGCGCGAGGTCAAGGCCGGGAAGATCGAGTTTCGGGTGGACAAGGGGGGGAACGTTCACGCCCCGATCGGGAAGGTCTCGTTCAGCACGGAAGCGCTCGGGCAGAACTTCGCCGCTTTCATGGACCAGATCGTCCGCTCCAAGCCGGCTGCGGCGAAGGGCGTGTACGTGAAGAACGTCGCGATCTCGAGCACCATGGGGCCGGGGGTCGCCATCGACACCACCCCATACCGGTAACCGACGACGATGAAGCGCACTGAGAAAGAGCAGCTCGTCAACGAGCTGTCCGAGAAGATCAAGAGCGCGAAGGCCCTGTACTACACGGATTTCACGGGGCTCAACGTCAAGCGCATGACCGAGCTCCGCCGCCGGTTCCGCCGGGCAGGCGTCGAGTACGTCGTGATCAAGAATACCCTGGCGCTGCGCGCGGTGAGCCAGAGTGGGCTCACCGCGGAGCGGCTCCGGGGCCCGACCGGGGTCGTGATCGGCACGGACCCCGTGGCTGCGGCGAAGGTGTTGGCTGATTTCGCCAAGGAGAACGAGCAGAAGCCCGAAGTGAAGGGGGGGATGCTCGACGGGAAGCCGATCGACACCGCGCAGGTGAAGCAGCTCGCCACGCTCCCGACGCGGGAGCAGCTGCTCGCTCAGCTCGCGGGTGGGCTGCAGGCGCCGATGGCCGCCTTCGTGGGCGCGCTCAACGGTCTGTTGTACATGTTCGCTGGAGCGCTCGAATCGCTGCGTCAGCAGCGCGAAGGCGCCTAAGTCGATCAGTGAACGGGTGATGGATGCCCGGAATCGACTGACGACTCATTAGAACTGGTCGACGATCACTCTGGAGATTGGGACAATGGCAAACGCGACGCTGAGCAAGGACGATATTCTCGAAGCCATCGGCAACATGTCGGTGTTCGAGCTCGCCGAGCTGATCGACGCCTTCAAGGCCAAGTTCAACGTGACGATTGCCGCGGCGCCGGTGGGTGGCGCGGCCCCTGCGGCGGGTGGCGCTGGCGCGGCGGCTGCGCCTGCGGCCGAGGAGCAGACGGAGTTCACCGTCACCCTCAAGGACGCCGGCGGGAAGAAGATCCAGGTCATCAAGGTGGTCCGCGAGATCACCGGGCTCGGCCTCAAGGAAGCGAAGGACCTCGTCGACGGCGCCCCGCAGACCGTGAAGGCGGGCGTCTCGAAGGAAGAGGCGAACCAGATCAAGGCGAAGCTGGAAGAGCAAGGCGCGGTCGTCGAGATCAAGTAACGACCGCGGTACCGGGCCGGGGCCCCACCGGGCCCCGGTTCGGGAACTGCCGCGCGCCTCGCCGGTATAATATCGGCTACGGCTGCCGGTCGTCTCTTGGTCCCGGCGCGAATGGTCTTCGAAGCCAGTATCGCAACAACTGAAGGTCGTATCGGTGCTTCACCTCGCGGCCCCCCGCCAAACCGGGGGCGGGGGGGGGGGGGGGGGGTTTTGTGGGGG
>JADGGM010000434.1 GCA_019689955.1 Gemmatimonadaceae bacterium | reverse complement strand
GCCGCTCGATCCCCCGACCCCCTGCCCCGGGCGCTGCACGCTGTGGGTCGCATCGAAGATCACCGGCACGTGGCAGGCGTCGCGCATGCGCGCGAAGGAGCGCATGTCGACCACGAGGTCGCCGTACCCGAAGAAGGTCCCGCGCTCGGTGACCGCGATGTCGGGCCGGCTCGGCCGCTCCCCGGTCGGGCGGGCGCGGGCCACCTTCTCCACGGCGCCGCGCATCCCCTCGGGGTGCATCCACTGCCCCTTCTTCACGTTCACGGGCTTCCCCGTGGCCCCGGCGGCCTCGAGGAGGTCGGTCTGCCGGCAGAGGAACGCGGGGATCTGGAGCACGTCGGCCACGCACGCGGCGGGGGCGCATTGCTCGGGAAGGTGCACGTCGGTGAGCACCGGGAGGCCGGTCCGCTCGCGCACGCGCACCAGCGCGGCCAGCCCCTCGTCCAGCCCGGGGCCGCGGTGCGCGCCGGCGTTGGAGCGGTTCGCCTTGTCGAAGCTGGCCTTGTAGATGATCCCGCCCGGCACGCGCTCGGCGAGTCGGGCGAGATGGTCGGCCACACGGAAGTTCAGATCGTCGCTCTCCAGCACGCAGGGCCCCGCGATGAGGAAGAGGCGATCGGAAAAGATCGGGGGCGTCACGTCGTGCTCGCGAGGGGCGATGGGCGGGCGGCCGGCTCGCGCACCTCACCGCGCGCGCGCTTGGCGCGCGTGGCCGCGCCCACGAACCCCGCGAACAGCGGGTGCGGCCGCGTGGGGCGCGACTTGAGCTCGGGGTGGAACTGGCACCCGATGAACCACGGATGGTCGGGGAGCTCGATGATCTCCACGAGCGAGCCGTCGGGGGAGACGCCGCTGATGCGCAGCCCGTGCTTCTCGAAGATCTCGCGGTACGCGTTCGAGAACTCGTACCGGTGCCGGTGCCGCTCGCTGATGTCGCTGACGCCGTACGTCTCAGCCGCGAGCGAGCCGGGCTTGAGGCGGCATGGGTACGCGCCCAGGCGCATCGTGCCGCCCAGGTCCGTCACGTGCTGCTGCGACTCCATGAGCGCGATGACGGGGTTCGAGCACTCGGGGGCGAACTCGCTGGAGTTGCTGTCGTCGAGCCCGCACTTGTTGCGCGCGAACTCGATGACGGCCATCTGCAGGCCGAGGCAGATGCCGAGGAACGGCAGCCCGCGCTCGCGCGCGTAGCGCACCGCCTCGACCATCCCCTCCACCCCGCGCACGCCGAACCCGCCCGGCACGAGGAGCCCGTGCACCGGATCGAGCAGCTCCGCCGCGCGCTCCGGGGAGGTGAAGAGATCACTCGAGAGCCAGCGGATGTCGACGCCGACATCGTTCGCGATCCCGCCGTGGATGAGCGCCTCCTGCACGCTCTTGTAGCTGTCGACGAGCTCCGTGTACTTCCCGACGACCGCGATGCGCACGCGCTCGCGCGGCGCGGTGATCCGGGCGACCATGTGCCGCCACGCCGAGAGGTCGGGGGCGCGCCCCTCGAGCCCGAGGCGCGACACCACGCGCTCGTCGAGCCCCTGCTCGTGGAAGGCCAGCGGGATCTCGTAGATCGTCGGCACGTCGCGGCTCTCGATCACCGAGCCGAAGTCGACGTTGCAGAAGAGGGCGATCTTCCGCTTCACATCCTCCGACAGCGCGCGCTCGGCGCGGCAGATGAGGATGTCGGGCTGGATCCCGATCTCCATGAGCTCGCGCACGGAGTGCTGCGTCGGCTTGGTCTTCACCTCGCCGGCGGCGGCGATGAAGGGGACGAGGGTGAGGTGGATGAAGATCGCGTTCTCGCGCCCGATCTCGTGGCGGAACTGGCGGATCGCCTCCAGGAAGGGGAGCGACTCGATGTCGCCGACCGTGCCGCCGATCTCGACGATGACGACGTCGTTCTCGGGGGCGATGCGCTTCATGCAGCTCTTGATCTCGTCGGTGATGTGCGGGATCACCTGGACGGTGGAGCCGAGGTACTCGCCGCGCCGCTCCTTGCTGATCACGTTGAGGTAGACGCGCCCGGTGGTGACGTTGTTCGCCTGGGAGAGGGCGCGGTCGATGAAGCGCTCGTAGTGGCCGAGGTCGAGGTCGGTCTCGGCGCCGTCGTCGGTCACGAACACCTCGCCGTGCTGGAACGGCGACATGGTGCCGGGATCGACGTTGATGTACGGGTCGAACTTCATCATCGAGACGCGGAGCCCGCGTTCGACGAGGAGGCGTCCCAACGAAGCGGCGGCGATCCCTTTCCCGAGGGAGGAGACCACGCCGCCGGTCACGAAGATGAATTTCGTCGTCTGCTGGATTCCGCTCGTTGGCATCACACGCGTCCCGGGATGAGGTCAGACCATCGCTCGTTGGCTCGTTCCAGATCGTCTTCGGTGTCGATGCCGCCCAGCGGGCACGCATCGATCACCGCCACGCCCATCGACATCCCCGCGGCGAGCGGGCGTAGCTGCTCGAGGCGCTCGATCTGCTCCAGCGGGTGCGGCGGGAGCGCGACCCACCGCGCCAGCGCGTCGGGAGTGTACGCATACACGCCGAGGTGCTGCCGCACGATCCCGCGCCGGAGCGCGGCGTCGGCGCTCTCGCGGAGGTACGGGATCGGCGCCCGCGAAAAATACAGCGCCCGCCCATCGTCGGCACTCACGACTTTGACGATGTGCGGGGTGTCGAGGATCTCCTCCCCGGCAGGGGCGGCCACGGTGCCGAGGGGAAATCTCCCGCTCGCGACGAGCTCGGCCGCCCCGCGCACCGCCTCGGCCGGCACGAACGGCTCGTCCCCCTGCACGTTGAGGATCACATCATACTGTCTAAACTCTTCTTTGGCAGCGACTTCGGCGACTCGGTCCGTCCCCGAGGGATGATCCGCGGCGGTGAGCACGCACGGGGCGCCGGCGGCCTGAGCCGCGGCGGCCACCTCGGGGTGGTCAGTCGCGATGACGCACTGATCGGCAACCCCGAGGGCGGAGACGCGCTCCCACACTCGAACGACGAGGGGGGCGCCGGCGAGGAGACGAAGCGGCTTGCGGGGAAGCCGCGTAGCGCCGAGGCGCGCAGGGATGACGGCCAGTATGCTCACGGCCGTCCGAGGGTTGCACCGTTTGCCGCAAGATTCACGCCATCCAATGTAGCGGCGGAGGCGAGGAAGTCAAAGGGCTCGGCCGCACTAGCGAATCAACCTCGGGTCGAACGCGAAGTCGCGTTTGGCCAGCACGCGGACGCGCACCGCGTCGGGGTGACGCGGGTTGAGCAGCACGTTCTCTTCCTCCGGAACGAGCGCGGAGGGGACGCGGATGGCAAGCGCGGCGCTGCTTCGCGCCCAGGCATCGCCGAGCGTCTGGCAGGCAGGGTGCTCGGGGAGGCGCGCCCAGTCCTCGGGGAGTGCTGTCGGGAGGACGCGGTCGACGGGTGAGTCGTCGGGCACCTCGATGGTCAGCGCGACCAGGTCGGGCGGGACGTCCTCGGGGTCGACGTGGACCAGGTACTCGAGCGCCGCGAGGGCAAGCGTGCCGGCCGCGTAGACGAGCGGCGTTCCCGGTGTATTCCAGCGCCCGCCGTAGAGACGCCCCCCTTCCCCGTCGAGCGCCTGAAACTGGCGCCGGCAGATCCGATAGACGAGCACGCGGGCGGGGGGGAGTGGGAT
>JADGGM010000433.1 GCA_019689955.1 Gemmatimonadaceae bacterium | reverse complement strand
GGGGCGCATCCATCGGTCCACCCCTTCGAGAGCTCTCCCCGAAGCCTACCCCCATCCGACTCCGCCTGCATCACCAACTTCCGCGCAGAGCCACTTTCACGTCGGCTGACAACTGGCGGCCCATCGCGCGCGGTCGCTCGCTCGATGGTGCGCGTGAGATAGATCGCCGTGTCGCGGACGTCGCCTTGGCGAAAGGCGTCGGGCTCCACCCCGAATGGCTCGAAGCCCATCGCCGCGTACAGCCGACGCGCCGCGTGCGCCCGCTCGATGACGGTGACCCTGAGGCGGTCGACATCGGCCCATGCATGGGCCTCCCGGACGAGATACTCGAGCAGCCGCCGCCCAATGCCCCGGCCGCGCGCTTCCGGAGCGACGTAGAGCCCCCAGATGACCGCCTTGTGGCGCGACTTCCGCTTGTGCTCCTGCATGCAGCCGGCGGTGCCAACGAGCACGTCGTCGACGAACCCCCCGACCACCACCCGCCCGACTGGCGCTCGCACCGCCCGGAGCCGCTCTGCGACGACCTCGATCGGGAGGGCCAGATCTTCGTCGTACGTGGTGCCGAACGCCTCGGGCGACTCGCGGAGGCTGCGGAGCCGCAGGTGCTGGTAGCGCTCGGCGTCGCGCGGGCCAAGCGCTTGGACCTGGATAGACGACATACTCGGCGGGGAGGGGGAGGCCGGAGCCGGTTGTGGGCTACCACTGCGGCATAGCTTGCGAACGTGCGGCACGGAGTGCAATAGCCGCCTGGAGCGCCGCTCGCTCGTCGGTGTCACACCGCCATCCGTAGCCCGCCTCGCCTCTGGATCAGGCGCCCGCCTGAAAGCCTTGACAATCTAGGCATCAAAGGTGCATCCTCGGCCAATACATAGACTACCTAAAGTACCCGCATGCCCGACAAGACCGAGCATCTACACGGGACACTCGACGCGTTGATCCTGAAGACCCTCTCGCGCGGGCCGATGCACGGCTACGCCATCGCACGCTGGCTGGAGGAGACGACGGATGGCGCCCTGTCGATCGAGGAGGGGTCGCTGTACCCGGCGCTGTACCGGCTGGAGAAGCGGCGCGTGATCGAAGCCGAGTGGGGAACGTCCGAGCTCGGGCGGCGGGCGAAGTTCTACGCGCTGACGCCGCGGGGACGCGCGGAGCTGCGGCAGCGGACCGAGGCGTGGGCGCGCTTCGCGGCGGCCGTGTCGCGTGTGCTGCTGCCGGCGACATGAGGTCGCACCGTGCGTGAGGAAGGACGCCGTCGCGCGCGCCGTTGGGTGCTGCGGCCGCGCGTGCGCGACGAAGTGTCGGAGGAGCTGGCGTTCCATGTGGAGATGCGCACGCGCGAGCTCGTGCGCGGCGGCATGGACGAGGCGGCCGCACGTGCGGCGGCGGTGCGCCGGTTCGGCGACCTGTCTGGCGTCGCGTCGGAGCGCCGGCGCCTGGCCGAGGAGGGGGAGCGTGAGATGAGACGGACGGAATACCTCTCCGAGCTGGGGAGCGACCTGCGCTACGGCGCGCGGCAGTTGCGCCGCGCACCCGGGTTCGCCGCGGTGGCGATCCTCACGCTCGGGCTCGGGATCGGAGCGACGACGGCCATCTTCTCCGTCGTGCGCGGCGTGCTCCTGCGACCGCTGCCGTATCCGGCCGCGGAGCAACTGGTGGTGCCGCGCTCGGTCGACCTGGAGAGCGGCAACCAATGGAACGTGACGTACGCCGATTACCAGGACTGGCGCTCGGCCGGTGTCTTCTCGCACGTGGCGCTGTACCAGCCGATCGAGGTGAACCTGGGCGGGGACGGTCCCCCGGAGCGCATCGAGGGGGTGCGGGTGACGGAGGACTTCTTCGCCACGTTGGGCATCGCGCCGACGCTCGGGCGGACGCTGCGGCCGGACGAGTTCGTGATCGGCGCTCCGCGGCGGGCGGTGATCTCGTACGGGTTGTGGCAGCGACGCTTCGGCGGGGATCCGAGCATCGTCGGCCGGTCGATCCGCGTGACGGGCGTGCCGGTCGAAGTGGTCGGCGTCTTGCCGCGTGACATGGGCTTTCCGTCCGCGACGGAAATATGGCTCCCGATCAAGATAGCGCCGGAGGACATCGCGGACTACGAGCGACGGGACAACTACGTGTTCGGGGGGATCGGGCGCCTGGCGGCGGGGCAAACGATCGGCAGACGCGCGCGCGGCTGGCGACGCTGGCCGCGCACGTCGCGCGCGCGATGCCGGCGCAGCGCGCGCACGTTTCCGTGACCGTGACGCCGCTCGTCGCGTGGATGGTGGGTGAGACGATGACCCGCGCGCTGTAGATCTTCTTCGGCGCGGTCCTCTTCGTCCTGCTCATCGCCTGCGTGAACGTGGCGAACTTGCTGATGAGCCGCGCGGCGGCGCGTGGGCGCGAGCTCGCGGTGCTCAATGAGGCGGACCGCCGGACCACGACCGGCGTGCGCGGCCGGTACCGGCGCCAGCTGCTGGTCGCGTCGGAGCTGGCGCTGGCCATGGTGCTCCTCGTCGGAGCCGGGCTGCTGCTGCGCAGCTTCGACCGGCTGCGCGTCACTGATCCGGGCGTGCGCGCCGACCACCTGCTCACCTTCTCGCTGTCGCTCCAGGGAGAGAGGTACGAGAGCGACGCCGTCACCGAGGCAACGTTCCGGACGCTGCTCGATCGCCTGCGCGCGCTGCCGGGGGTCGAGCGGGCGGCGATCACGTCCGCGCTCCCGGTCGGCGGCGGTGGCTTCTATCTCGGACGCGCGTTTCTCGCCGAGGGGCGCCCGGAGCCGCCCGCCGGCACGGACCTCGTCGCCCAATGGGTCGTCGCATCGCCCGGCCTCTTCGGCACGCTCGAGATCCCTCTGCTCGCCGGTCGCACCTTCACGGCACGGGACGACTCGGCCTCCACGCCCGTGATGATCGTCAGCCGAGAGCTCGTCCGGAGGATGTTCCCGGACGGGAAGGCGCTGGGCAAGCGGGTCCGCTCCTGGCGCGACGAGAACGTCTATCGCGAGATCGTCGGCGTGGTCGGAGACGTGCGCTACTTCAGCGCCGGGGACTCGATCCGTCCGCTGGTCTACGTGCCACTGCCGCAGTCGCTGTGGCACAGCATGGTGGTCGCCGTGCGCACGTCGCTCCCGCCGGCGTCGCTCGCTCCGAGCGTCCGGGCCGTGGTGGCCCAGATCGACCCGGACCTGGCGGTCGACGACGTGCAGACGATGGAGCAGGTGCTGAGCCACTCGAGGGCGCGCAGCCGCTTCTCCGCCGCGCTTCTGTCGCTCTTCGCTGCGCTCGCGCTCGTGCTCGCGGTGGTGGGCACGTACGGCGTGCTGTCCTACGGCGTCACGCAGCGACGGCGGGAGATCGGTATCCGCATGGCGCTCGGCGCGCGCCCAGGGATGGTGCTCCGCATGGTGCTCCGCGAGGCGGGAGGCGTCGTGGTCGTCGGGCTCGCGGCGGGATCGCTCGGCGCGCTCGCGCTCACCCGCTTGATGCGCGGTCTGCTGTACGAGGTGAGCGCGGTGGACGCTGCCACCTACGCGGCCGTTGCCGCGCTTCTCGCGGCCGCCGTGATCGTGGCGAGCCTCGTCCCGGCACGGCAGGCGGCGTCGGTGGATCCGGCGAGCACGATACGGGAGGGGTAGGGGCTGTCTCTTATACACAAA
>JADGGM010000432.1 GCA_019689955.1 Gemmatimonadaceae bacterium | reverse complement strand
GGGAGAACGTCGTCGGGCTCACCATCGGGACCGGGATCGGGGGCGGGATCGTGCTCGGCGGGCGGCTCTACCACGGCTCGGCCGACGTGGCGGGTGAGATCGGCCACACCACCATCGATTCCACCGGGCGCTATTGCCGGTGCGGGAACTACGGCTGCCTCGAGGCGTACGCGTCGGGGCCCGCGATCGCGCTCCGCGCCCGCGAGGCGCTCGAGCGCGACGAAGTCTCGATGTTGCACAAGATGGTGGACGGGAAGCTCGACCAGCTCACCGCCGCCACCGTGTACGAGGCCGCGAACAAGGGCGACGCGCTCGCGCTCGAGGTGGTGCGTGACACGGCGAAGTTCCTCGGCACGGGGGTCGCGAACCTGCTCAACGTCCTCAACCCGGACGTCGTGGTGATCACCGGCGGCGTCACGCGCGCCGGTGACCGCCTGTTCGAGCCCCTCCGCGCCGAGGTGAAGCGGCGGGCGTTCCGTCCGGCAGTCGAGGCGTGCCGCATCGTCCCGGGGAAGCTCGATGGCACCGCGGGGATGGTCGGTGCCGTCGCAACGTTCAAGCAGCAGAAGCTGGGCAGCGTCTGAATGGAGCAGCCGAAGCGCCGCCGGCGCGTTGGTGTCATCGGCACCTTCGTGTGGGACACCATCTACGGCCGCGATCCGCGATCGGAGCCGGTCGAGGAGTGGGGGGGGATCACCTACGCCCTGAGCGGCCTCGACGCCGCGCTCGACGAGAGCTGGGAGATCGTCCCACTCATTAAAGTGGGGAGCGACCTCATCGCGCGCGCCCGCGAGTTCCTCGGCACCCTGGAGCGCGTGAGCCCCGACGCGGCGCTGATCGAGGTTCCGTACCCCAACAACCGCGTGGAGCTGCGCTACGAGACGTCGGAGCGGCGGTGCGAGCGGCTCACGGGGGGCGTCCCCGGGTGGTCGTGGCTCGGGCTCAAGCCGCTCCTCAACGGGCTCGACGCGCTGTACATCAACTTCCTGAGCGGTTGGGAGCTCGACCTCGAGACCGCGCAACTGCTCCGGCAACACTTTCGCGGCCCGATCTACTGCGACCTGCACATGCTGGTGATGGCCGTGCAGCCGAGCGGGTGGCGCGAGCTTCGCCCACTCGCCGACGTCGCGGCGTGGTGCCGCTGCTTCGATTTCTTGCAGGTCAACGAAGACGAAGTGACCGCGATGGCCCCCGATCCGCTCGCGCTCGCCGCCACCGCGCTCGCGTCGGGGGTGCGGTGTTTGGTGGTTACTCTCGGCAGTCGAGGGGCCGTGTATTTCGCGGAGCCGGGATTCGACCGGCTCGCGGACCTAGACCGGCCGCGGAGCTTGGGCGCGGCGATCGGGCCGGCGCGCACGTCGCTCGTCCCGCCCCCCGAGGTCGTCCAGGGCGGGGACCCGACGGGGTGTGGCGATGTCTGGGGCGCGACGTATTTTTCTCGACTGCTCGCCGGTGACTCTCTCGCCGATGCGATGCGGGCCGCGCACCGTGCGGCCGTCCGCAACGTGGAGCACCGGGGCGCAACGGGGCTTGCGCGGCACCTCCGTGGAGAGCTCATCACGCGATGACCACCGTCATTCACCTTCCCCCCTCCCTGGACGACAAGAGCTTCGAGCTCGTGTTGGAGAAGCTCGCGCCCGTGCCGCCGGAGGAGAAGGTGCTCCTCGATGCGCGCCACACGCGGTGGGCATCGCCGTACGGGCTCACCGCGCTCCTCACGCTCGCGCAGACGCGCGCCGAGCGCCCCGTGCTCTATGCCCCGGAATCCGAAGACACCGGGTCGTACTGGGCGCGCACCGGGTTCTTCACCTTCGCCGGGGAGCTGTTCGAGCTCCACGGCGCGGCCCACCGCGCGCGCTCCGCGGGCGAATCGGATGTGCTCCTCGAGATCACGCCGGTGGCGAAGAGCGAGGACGTGCACGAAGTCGTCGGACGCATTCAACAGAAATCACAAGCGATCCTCGTGAAAGAATTGAACCTCGACGCCAAGGCGACGATGGGGTTCGCCATGACGCTGAGCGAAGCATGCCAGAACATCGTGGAGCACGCCGGACGCGGCGGGTGGGTGGCGGTGCAGACGTACCGCTGGCAGAAGCGCCTCGGCCGCCGCGTGGTCGTGATCGCCGTGTGCGATGCCGGCGTCGGCTTCCGCCAGTCGCTCGAGTCGGCGCAGGGGCGCCGGATGAGCGATCGGTGGGACGACGGCATGGCGCTTGAAGAGGCTGTCATTCGCGGCGTGAGCCGGTTCCGCGACCCAGGACGCGGTCAAGGGCTCGCCGGCGTCCGCCGCTACATTGGCCGATGGGACGGCAAGTTGTCAGTTCGCTCCGGAACCGCTAGAATCGCCATCGTACCGAGCTGGGACGATGACGTGCCGTTGGAGGAGAAGCTTCCGTACTTTCCCGGTGCCCAGATGCAAATCACCATCCCCGAGCGGGTTGGCGACCGGTGATCAATCACATTGACCTCAGCTCGGTCCTGCGCCGGACGGTGTGCGATCTGTACTCCGACCTCGTCACGCGCCCCACGGGGGCCGCGGTCCGCGACGGGATCGAGAAACAGCTCGCCGAGCTGGGCGACCGCACGCTCACCGTCATCGACTTCTCCCACGTCGGCCTCCTCGATTACTCGTGCGCCGACGAGATCGTGGCCAAGCTCCTCATGCGCTACTGCGCGGACGCGGCGCCGCGCGCCGATGACGCGCCGCCGCGCGATGCGTACTTCCTCTTCCGCGGCGTGAACGACTCGCACCTCGACGCGATCGAGACGGTGCTCGAGCGACACGGCCTCGCCATCGTCGCCGAAGGCGAAGACGGCGCGGTGACGCTCGTGGGCACGGTCGACGCGACCGAGCGGCGGACGTGGGAGGTGCTCTGCCGCCTCGGCCGCGTCTCGCCGATCGAGCTCGCGCGCGAAGTCGGGCTCGACCCCGTCCGCGCCGAGGAAACGCTCGACACCCTCTGCAGGCGCCGGCTCGCGATGCGCTTCGACGAAAGCTACGTCGCGGTCGGCGCGATGCCGTGAGCGACGTACACAATCCGCCGCTCCGCGTCATCCGGCTCATCGCCACACGACCCGGAGACCCGGAGCGCGGACCGATGATCTGGATGCGGCAGGACGACGCCGCGCTCCGGCTCATCATGGATGGAGAGCTGGTGTGGGTCTACGGGCCGCGCCGGCACGAGCTGGCCACCGTGCGGATCGACAACTCGCTCCCCCGCGGTGATGTCGTGCTGCGCGACATCGTCGGTGCCTCTCCGTCCGAGATCGTGAAGGTCGTGAAACTCGACACCGACACGCCGCCACGGCGCGGCGTGCTCGCCTGACCCCGGAGCGTTCATGATCCCTCGACGTCGACGGCAAGGGTTCTCCACCGTCGCGCTGCACGGTGGCCGCGAAACCCACGAGACCGACACGCCCGTCGTACAGCCCATCTACCAGAGCGTGAACTTCGTGCAGGAGGTGGGCACCGAAGACGGGCTCCGCTACCCGCGCTACGGCAACAACCCCAACGCGGAGACCCTCCACCGCCGGCTCGCCCTCCTCGAGGGGGCCGAAGCCGCGATCGTGCTCGCCAGCGGGATGGGCGCCACCGCGTGCGCCATGCTCGCCCTCCTCCGCCCCGGCGACCACCTCCTCGCCAGCAGTTGGATCTAA
>JADGGM010000431.1 GCA_019689955.1 Gemmatimonadaceae bacterium | reverse complement strand
GGCGGGAAGACGTACGGGCGGTCGTTGCCGAACATGTGGTAGTCGAGGGTGATGTACGCGGTCCCCGCGTCCGCCGGGGAGACGCCCACCTGGTAGACGCGCCCTTCGTCCGGGAGTCCTCTGGCCTTCGGGCGCACGATGCGCCACGTCTTCCCGCCGTCGCGCGTGACGGCGACGTTGCCGTCATCGGTGCCGAGCCAGATCACGTTGGTGTCGCTCGGCGCGAGCGTGATGGCGAGGATCGTGTTGTACGTCTCGGCGCCGCTGATGTCGTACTGGATCGGACCGCCGCTCGTGCGCTGCTTCGCCTTCTCGTTGCGCGTCACATCCGGGCTGATGACGGACCAGTGCGCGCCGCCGTCGGTCGACTTGAAGAGGACGTTCGCGCCGAGGAAGACCTCGTTGGCGTCGGTCCGCGAGACGGCGATCGGCGACGTCCAGTTGAACCGGTACCGGAGCTCGGCCGGGCTCACGTGCTCCACCCCCTCAAGGTACGGCCGGATGAAGCGCGAGACCCCCATCGCCAGATCGAGGCGTGTGATGAAGCCGTTCTGCGCGTCCACGTAGATCACGTTGGAGTCGCTCGGCGCCGGGACCGCGTACTCCCCGTCGCCGCCGGTCACCGTGTACCACTCCGCCCCGTTCCCGCCCGAGGGGCCGAGCGTGTTCGACGGACCGCACCAGGCGTTGTTGTCCTGCAAGCCGCCGCAGAGACGGTACGGCGCGCGCGCATCGGCGGCGACCATGTAGAACTGCTCGATCGGGAGGTTGTCGAGGAAGCGCCAGCTCCGCCCGCCGGTGGTGGAGAGGTAGACCCCGCCGTCGTTCCCCTGAATCATGCGCGCCGGGTTCGTGGGATCGATCCAGAGCGCGTGGTGGTCCGGGTGCACGTCCGGGTCGAGCGGGTGGGCCGTGTGGCCGCCGTCGGTCGACTGCATGAGGTGGAAGGAGGAGAAATAGAGCGTCCGGTCATCGTTCGGGGCGACGGAGATCTGCGAGAAGTAGAAGGGGCGGACGTCGAGCGCGTGGCTCCCGCTTACGCTCGTCCAGTGCTCCCCCAGGTCGCGCGATTCCCAGAGCATCCCGGTCTTGGCCTCGATGAGGGCGAAGACGTGGTCCGGATTGCTGGGCGCGATGGCGATCGCGATGCGGCCGTACGGGCCGTCGGGGAGCCCGTGTCCCGTGAGCTTGGTCCAATGGTCGCCGCCGTCGGTGGAGCGGTAGATCGCGCTCCCGGGGCCGCCGTCGACGAGCTCCCAGGGGAAGCGCCGCACCTGCCACATGGCGGCGACGAGGACCTTCGGGTTCCCGGGCTGCATCACCAGGTCGATCGCGCCGGTGGTGTCGTTGACGAAGAGGACTCTCGTCCAGGTGCGCCCGCCGTCGGTGGTGCGGAAGACGCCGCGTTGGGAGCTCGGGACCCACGCCTTGCCGAGGACCGCCGCGTCGGCGCGATCCGGGTCGCTCGGGTCGACGACGATGCGGGCGATCTGCCCGGCGTCGGGGAGGCCGGCGAAGGTCCAGCTTCGGCCGCCGTCGGTGGAGCGGTAGATGCCGTGGCCGTTGACGACATCGTTTCGGATGTTGGCTTCGCCGGTACCGACCCAGACGACGTTCGGGTTCGAGGGGGCGAGGGCGACGGCGCCGATGGAGGCATCGGGTTGCTTCTCGAAGATGGCGCTCCAGTGCGCGCCGCCGTCGGTGGTCTTCCACACGCCCCCGGCCGCGGCGCCGACGTAGTAGGTGTTGGGGTCACCCGGGATGCCGGCGACCGCGGTGACGCGTCCACCGCCGACGGCGGGGCCGAGGTTGCGGAACTCGAGGTAGCTCAGGGAGTCGGTGGAGTCGCGCGGCGTGGAGTCCTGCGGGGCCGCGGGGAGCGCCGCGGCGCGGGTCGCGGCGGCGGCCGCGGCGACGAGGGCCAGGCAGAGCGGAGGGAGGGACCGAAGCGACAGCGCGCTCGACATGACGTGGTGCCTCATGCTCGGAGGGAGACGGGAGATGTTCGCGCGGAGTGAACGGGGTCGATAGAGCGAATCGAATCGTCGTACCGGGGAGAGGCAAGCTGGTCCAGAGCGAGGTGAAGGGGGGTGCGGGGCGTGGAGCGCGGCGGCGCGTTGGGAGTGAGGGTGAGGTGATGGTTGTGGGGTTGATCAGCGATTGCGTGTAAGGTTTTGGGTGTACGTCTCCCCGTTGCATCCTTCCGTTGGTTTGTCGTCATTCCGTTGGTTTGTCGTCAGAGGTAGCCTCGCATCATTTGTCGGCTCTGTCGCACGCAGCCGTGGCCTCTGTCGCACGCAGCGCTTTCGTAGTACATTGTGGTACGCGTGCCATCTGAGTGGCCGCCGGTGGCGGCGCGGGTGGGCGCGGACCGAGACCCGGAGCGCACGCCGCATCGCGGTGACACGCTGTCTTGCGGCGTTTGCGGCCGCATGCTACCAATAGCCTGTTCGAATGGCCTAATTCTCTGCGGGCTCGCGTTCACGTCGTTTGCTGTCCTTCGTGACCCTGTAGCGGCACGCCACCACGACGACTCGACACCCATGAGCGACCCCGTCTCCACCTCAGCCCACATCGAGGCACCGCTCCCCGACGGACGGGGGGGTGACGCTTCGGTCGAATCCCGCGAGCAGGCCGAATGGACAGCGACACTCGACGCCGCGTTTCGGGCCTACTACCACGATCTGTACACGACCGCGTACCGGTTCGTGCGCTCACGCGCGGTGGCGGAGGAGATCGTCCAGGAGGCGTTTCTCAAGATGTGGGAGCGGCGGGAGCGCTGGGGGCCGGAGCTCGACCTGAAGAGCTACGTCTTCAAGACAGTGCGCAATCGCGCGCTCAACTACCTGCGCCACGAGCGGATCGAGTTGCGGTGGCAGCAGCAGCCCTTGCCGCCGGGGGCCGAGTACGGCGAGGAGGAGCCGCCGCTCCCCGGAGAGCTGGAAGAAGAGATGCGCGAGCGCAACGCACTGATCGCCCGCATGCAGGAGGCCGTGCAACGCCTCCCCGAGCGGCCGCGCCTCACGCTCGCGCTGCGCTTGCACCGACAACTGTCGAACGCCGAGATTGCGGAGACGATGGGGATCACCGTCAAAGCCGTGGAACGGAACATCACCCGCGCCTTTCATGCATTGCGCGCGGTGTTGCAGGAGGAACGGTCGTAGCTCGTCCGCGTATGACCGGCTCCGTCGCGTGCGACGTCGTCGCGTGCGACGTTCGAGCCGCGATCGCCCCACGAAGGAGCATCGCCCGAACGGTGCTCCCCTTTCTTGCAGACGGGCATTCCGCCGGACCCCGTCTTGCGGTGTGGGGCGCGCACAATTCCCGGTGTGAGGTAGAGCGGACAGCGCTCACCGATCACTCGCTTACTCCCGTACTTCCTTCATGAGCGATCGCCCGGATGACTCGGAGCTCGACCCCGAGCTGATCCTTCGCTTTGTCACCGGTGAGGCGTCGGCCGCAGAAGTTCGGTACATCCGCGACCGGATGGCCAAGGACCCGGAAGTGTGGCACCTCGTGAACGCGGTCCGCGGCCTCATGCCGCCGCTCACGCTCATGGAGCCGCCCACCCCGGTGGAGGCGGCGCTTCGCAGCCAGCAGGCTCGGCGGAAGGCGCGGCACCTGCGCGTCCACGTCCCGGGGATGCAGGAGGCAACTTCCTCGACC
>JADGGM010000430.1 GCA_019689955.1 Gemmatimonadaceae bacterium | reverse complement strand
CGCCCATTCGACCGCGGAGTCCCCCCGCCGATGATCATCACCCGCTGCCCCCGGAAGCGCTCCGGATCCGTCACCCGGTCGTAGATCCCCCGCCCGTACCAGGGCGCCGCCGTCGGCTGCGGGAGCCGGCGCGGCGAGAACGCCCCGATCCCCGCCGCGATCACGATCGCCCGTGACGGGAACCGGTCCGTCTCGGTGACGAGAGTGAAGCCGCCCCCGTCTTCTTCCAGGGAGATGACCCGCTGGTTCAGATGAATCTCCGGGGAGAACTGCATCGCCTGCTCGACCAGCCCCTTCACCAGATCCTTCGCCAGGACCTTCGGGAAGCCGGCCACGTCGAAGATGTACTTCTCCGGATACAGCGCGATGAGCTGCCCCCCGACCTCGGGGAGCGCGTCGACGATGCGGGCCGTCACTCCACGCATCCCTGCATAGAACGCGGCGAAGAGGCCGGTCGGTCCGGCGCCAATGATCGTGATGTCCGTGCGGTCGTGCGGCATGAGCTCGAAAGAGATGGGACGCATGGCGCGAACGGCGCCACTGACTCGGTGGAACCTTTAATAATGCACACGGACGAGCACATTCTGGAATACGCCGGCGCCTTCCGCCTCGTACGGAAGATCGCCCAGGGCGGGATGGCGACGGTCTACGAGGCCGAGCAGCTCGGGCCGGCCGGCTTCGCCAAGCGCGTCGCGCTCAAGGTCATCCACCCGCACTACGCGAAGGAAAAGACCTGGCTCCAGCTCTTCATTGACGAAGCCAAGCTCTCCGCGAACCTCGTCCACGGCAACATCGTGCAGATCTACCAGCTCGGCGAGGTCGAAGGGCAGTACTACATGGCCATGGAGTACATCAAGGGGCCCACCCTTCGCATGGTCATCGAACGACACCGCGAGCTCGATCGCCTCATCCCCCCCGCCATCGCCGCCTACATCGCCAGCCGCGTGTGCCGCGCGCTCGACTTCGCGCACAACTTCGTGGGCCCCGGCGGGAACCGGCTCGACATCGTCCACCGCGACGTCTCGCCGAACAACATCATGGCCACCTGGGATGGCCACATCAAGCTCGCCGACTTCGGCATCGCCAAGGCCACCACCTCGACCGACCCCGTCGCCAAGTCGCCCGCGCTCATGATGGGGAAGAAGCACTACATGAGCCCCGAGCAGATCCTGGCCCTCGACGTCGACGCGCGGAGCGACGTCTTCGCCGTCGGCGTGGTGCTCTACGAGCTCCTCTCCCTCGAGCCCCTCTTCTACGAGGACGCGACCGAGCTCCTCATTGATGAGGTCACCTGGCGCCCGCTCCGCAGCATCCGCGAAGTCGTCCCCTCCGTACCCAAGGCCATCGAAGAAGTCCTCATGGCGGCGCTCGAGCGCGATCCCGCCAAGCGCCCCACCGCCGCCGCCATGGGGAAAGCGCTCGATCGGTGGTGCGAGGCGCAGGCGATCGTCGCGACCCCCGACCGCCTGCAGGAGCACCTTGCGGCGCTCTTCCCCGCGACGTATCAACCCTCTACGATTAGCGGCGAGTTCACCCGCTTCTCGAACTTCCAGCGCGGGCTCCGGCGGCGGGGTGATGCCAACGGACGACGCTTCTGGCAGCGCCTCTTCGCTCGCATCGCCTCGCCGTGATACTGCATGCTGTTCAATAGCGTCGTCTTCCTCTTCGGCTTCCTCCCGGTCGCCTACGTCGTCTTCTGGCTCCTGCGGAGCACGCGCGCGCGACACGTCTGGCTGGCGATCACCGGATACGTCTTCTACGGGTACTGGAACCCGCGCTTCACCCTCCTCATGCTCTTCTCCACCCTCGTGAGCTACCTCGCGGGGCTGGGGTTCCTCCGCTGGAGCGATCCGCGACACCGCAAGCTCTGCCTCGTCATCCCGGTCGTCACGGACCTCTCCCTCCTCGGCTTCTTTAAGTACGCCAACTTCGGCCTCGGGACGCTCGGCGCCACGCTCGACCTCCTCGGGTGGCACGTGCACCTCCCCCACCTCGACATCATCCTCCCGGTCGGGATCTCGTTCTACACGTTCCACACGATCAGCTACATCGTCGACAGCTACCGCGGCGTGATCCGGCCGACGCGCAACTTCTTCGAGTTCGCGGCGTACGTCTCGCTCTTCTCGCAGCTCGTCGCCGGCCCGATCGTCCGCTTCCGCACCATCGAGGAGGACCTCGAGACGCTCGGCCGCTCCGACCGGACACGCTGGCTCGGGCGCGGGATCTCCTTCTTCACCGTCGGGCTCGTCGAGAAGGTCGTCGTCGCCGACAGCCTCGCGGCGTTCGTCGACCCCGCGCTCGCGCACTACCACACGCTCTCCACGCTCGGCGCGTGGGCCGCGATGCTCGGCTACACCTTCCAGCTCTACTTCGATTTCTCCGGCTACAGCAGCATGGCCGTGGGGCTCGGCTACCTCTTCGGCCTCCGCATCCCGCAGAACTTCAACTCCCCGTACAAGGCGCTCGACCCCTCCGACTTCTGGCGCCGCTGGCACATCTCGCTCTCCACCTGCCTGCGCGACTACCTGTACATCCCCTTCGGCGGCAACCGCCACGGCACGCGCAAGACGTACCGCAACCTGATGCTCACGATGCTCATCGGAGGGCTCTGGCACGGCGCGGCGTGGACCTTCGTCGCGTGGGGCGCGTATCACGGGGCGCTCCTCGCGCTCTACAAGCGCTTCGGCGCGCGGTGGGACCGCCTCCCGGCCGCCACGCGCCAGATCGGGATGTTCGCGCTCGTCGTCGTCGGGTGGGTGCTCTTCCGCGCCACCAGCTTCGGGATGGCGATGGGGCTCCTCCACGCGATGTTCGTCCCCACCGCGGGAGCGTTCGTCCCGCAACCGGTGCTGGTGATCGCGCTGCTCGCGGTCGCGGCGTGGTGGGGGATGATCGGCCCGAATGTATATCAGATGAACCACGAGCTCACGTGGCGCCGGCAGATCGTCGTCACCGCGTCGTTCGCGGCATCGCTCGCACTCATTATAGGATCACCGTTCTCGCCGTTCCTCTACTTCCAGTTCTGACGCCGACCGATCGATGACCCAACCCGACGTCCGGGACGGCCAATCCACGCTCGGCGCCGCGCTGAGCCCGGCCACGCTCACCCCCGAGGTGGCCGCGGGGGTCGCGGCGCCGCGCGAGCCGCTCTGGCGGCGCACGCTGCGCATCGCCTCGCTGGTGATCGTCTTCGGCGTGGCGCTCGAGGGGACCGCGCGCATCCAGGATTGGGTGCGTTACCGCATGCCGATCCTCTCGCGCGTCACCGGCGAGAGCGACCTCATGATGCGCGACCGGGACGGGATGCACGGCCGGCCGAACGCGCAGTACCGCAAGTGGGTGATGAACAACCTCGGCCTCCGCGGCCCCGACGCCCCCGCGGTCAAGGCGCCCGGCACGGTGCGCGTCGCGATGCTCGGCGCGTCGGAGATGTTCGGCCTCTACGAATCGCCGGACCACGAGCTCCCCCGCCAGCTCGCCGACACGCTCGCCGCGCGGCTCGCCGCGGGCGCCTGCGGCGCGCACGCGCCCGCGCGCTTCGAGGTGCTCAACGCCGCGCTCCCGGGGATGTCGCTCCCCACGGTGGACCAGGACGTCCGCATGCGCCTCGCGCGGCTGGGGCTCGACATCGTGGTCTACTATCCATCCCCCGTGCAGTACCTCGACGAC
>JADGGM010000429.1 GCA_019689955.1 Gemmatimonadaceae bacterium | reverse complement strand
GCGGGGGCGGGTGTTCGCACGTAGCGGGCGCGCCCCCCCGGCGGGGGCGGGCCCCGCGCCCGGCCCGCCCACGCCCATCGACCGTCCACCGTGAATCGCCTCTCTCTGTCCCCTCGCTCGCTCCCTTCGAGCGCCGCGGTCCTGTTCTCCCTCGCGTTCGCGCTCTCGGCATGCTCCGGCGCGCACCAGGCCACCCCCGCCCCTGCTCCCGCTCCCGCACCCGGCGCCCAGTCCGCCGCGCTGCGCATCGCCGAGCGCTACCGGGTGGCCGCCATCACCACGCGGCGCTTTACTCCCGAGGCGTACTGGCGGATCGTCGGCCCGTTGGTCGCGAAGCCCGGCTTCCGCACCGAGGAGATCGGCCGCTCGCTCAACGGCCGCCCGATCCGCGCCGTGACGTTCGGCGAGGGGAAGACCACGGTCCTCCTCTGGTCGCAGATGCACGGCGACGAGGCGACCGCGACGATGGCGCTCGCGGACATCTTCCGCTTCCTCGGCGAGGCCACCGGCGACTCCGTACGCGAGCGGCTGCGGCGCGGGCTGCGCATCGTGGCCGTCCCCATGCTCAACCCCGACGGGGCCGAGCACTTCCAGCGGCGCAACGCCGCGGCGATCGACATCAACCGCGACGCGCGCCGCCTCGCCACCCCCGAAGGGCGCGCGCTCAAGGCGCTCCGCGACCGGCTCTCCCCCGCCTTCGGCTTCAACCTGCACGACCAGAACGCGCGGACGCGCGTCGGGCGCGACGGCAAGCAGGCCGCGATCGCCCTCCTCGCCCCCGCGTTCTCCGAGGACCGGAGCTACAACGCCGTCCGCACGCGCGCCCGCCTGCTCGCGGCGGCCGTCGCGCAGACCCTCGCCCCCGAGATCCCCGGCCGGATCGCCAAGTACGACGACACGTTCAACGTCCGCGCGTTCGGCGACAACATGCAGCGGTGGGGGACGAGCACGATCCTCATCGAGAGCGGCGCGCTCCCCGACGATCCGCAGAAGCAGCGGCTGCGCGCGCTCAACGTCGTCGCGATCCTGAGCGCGCTCGACGCCATCGCCACCGGGCGCTACGAGCGAGCGGACCCGGCGGCGTACGACACGCTCCCCTTCAACGCGACCGACGGCTACGACCTCCTCGTCCGCGGCGGCCGTCTCGTGCTGCCGCACCAGGCCCCGGTGGCGGCCGACCTCGCGATCGACTACGAGGACGCGGTGGCGCACACCGGGCCGATCGTGCGCGACGTGGGGGACCTGAGCGACGCCGTCGCGGTCGACACGATCGACGCGACGGGGCTCTTCCTGCACCCCGTCGGCGTGCTCGCCTACAGCGACGGGGAAGGGACGTGGCTCCGCCTCGGCGCGCCGGCCACGATCGAGATCCGGCGCGGCGCGGACCGGACGAGCGCGCTCGTGCGGCGGATCGGCCACGTGCGCTAGCGCCCTCGCGCGCGCCGCCCGTTTCCGCAAGGACCTGCCGGCGGAGCGCCACCCTTGCCGCGCGCCGCCGCTCTGCTGCAAGATGCAGCGGAGCCCGCCGCGCCCTCTCGCGCGCGGCACCGCGCCGGTCCGGAGAGGAGCGCATGCGATGAGTGAGCCAGCCCAGCGCGCCGGTCTTGCCAGCGGAGCCCGGCGCACCGTCGCCGAGCTCCGGCGCCGCCTTGCGGCGCTCGCGCTCTTCGCCGGGATCATCACCATCCTCGTCCTCGTCGTCTACCAGGGGCTCGCCGTCTCCGCAGGCGTGCGCGCGTACGTGGGCGGGGAGAGCCTGTGGTCCAAGGGGCAGAAGGAAGCGGTGCACGCGCTCTACCGCTTCGCCCTCACGCACGACGAACGTGACTACCGGCGCTACCTGAGCGCGCTCATCGTGCCGGTCGCGGACCGCCGCGCGCGCATCGCGCTCGAGCGTCCGGAGCGGAATGTCGGCGAAGCGGTCCGCTGGTTCGTCATCGGCGGGAACGCGCCGGCGGACGCGGAAGACCTCGTGCAGCTCTTCCTCCGCTTCGGGCACGTGAGCTACATGCGCCGGGCGATCGCCATCTGGGTCGCGGGCGACAGCGCGATCGGCGACCTGCGGCGCGAGGGGAACCGGCTGCACGCGCTCGTCACCGCGGGGAGCCGCGACTCGGCCGCCTACCGGGCGCTCCTCGACGACATCACGCAGACGGACCGCCGGCTCACCGTGCTCGAGGCCGACTTCTCGACCACGCTGGCGGAGGGGGCGCGCTGGCTGCGCGAGGTGACGTTCGGCGTGGTGGTGCTCGTCGGCGCGGTGCTCGTGTGGATCGGCGCGGCGGTGTCGAACCGGCTGCTGCGCCAGGAGCGAACCGCGGCGGAGCTGATGCAGCGCCGCCGCGAGGAGCTGGCGGCGTCGGAGCGGGCGTTGCGCGAGAGCGAGGCGCAGCTTCGGCAGGCGCAGAAGATGGAGGCCGTGGGGCGTCTCGCGGGGGGCGTGGCGCACGACTTCAACAACCTCCTCACGGTGATCACCGCCAACCTCGACCTCGCGCTCGCCGAGTCGCCGCCGGACGACGCGGTCACCGAGCACCTGCTCGAAGCGCGGCGCGGCGCGGCGCGCGCGGCGTTGCTCACGCGGCGCCTCCTCGCGTTCAGCCGGCGCCAGGTCGCGCAGCCGCGCGTGCTGCGGCTCGACGCCGTGGTCGCCGACGTGCGCGACATGCTCGTGCGGCTCATCGGGGAGGACGTGCAGGTGACGACCGACCTCGACCCCCACGCGCCCGCCGTGTGTGCGGACGCGGGGCAGATCGAGCAGGTCATCTTCAACCTCGTCGTCAACGCGCGCGACGCGATGCCGAACGGCGGCACGCTCACCATCCGGACGCGGAGCGTGCGCCCCGCGGCCGCGGCGCACGGATGCGTGCGGCGTGGGACGGCCGACCGCACGCTCTACACCGTGCTCGAGGTCTCCGACACGGGGATCGGGATGGACGCGGCGACGCGCGCGCGGTTGTTCGAGCCGTTCTTCACGACCAAGGGGGACGGGAAGGGGACCGGGCTCGGCCTCTCGACGGTGGACAGCATCGTCTCACAGGCGGGCGGGTACATCGAGGTGGAGAGCGAGCTCGGGCGCGGCGCGACCTTTCGCATCGCGCTCCCCGCGTGTGAACCGGGTGACGTGCCGGGGATCGAGGACGACGCCACGCCCCCGGCGCGCGGCACCGAGACGGTGCTGCTGGTGGAGGATGACGCGGCGGTGCGCGGGCTCGCGCGCGAGATTCTCGTGCAACACGGCTACACGGTCGTCGAAGCCGCGAACGGGGTCGATGCGTTGCAGGGGATCGAGGGGCGCGAGCGCGAGATCGATCTGATCGTCTCGGACGTGGTGATGCCGGAGATGGGCGGGCGCGAGCTGGTGCATGAGCTGACGGCGCGCGGGGTTGCCGTCCCCGTGGTCTTCGTCTCCGGCTACACGGATGATGCGAGCCCGCTCCCGTCGATGGGCGGCCACCGCGCGGTGCTGCTGCAGAAGCCGTTCTCGGCCGCGCGACTGACCAGCATCGTGCGCCAGGCGCTCGATGCTGCGCACGCTGCGCGCTCGGCGGATCTGGCAGGGCGTTGACCGCCCGCCCGGCCGCGGCGGCGCCGCGGGCGATGGCGACCGATGTGGGAGCGGCCGCGGGGGGGGGGGGGGGGCGGCGGCCCCGGGCGCCGCGGGGCGGGGGGGGG
>JADGGM010000428.1 GCA_019689955.1 Gemmatimonadaceae bacterium | reverse complement strand
GGATTACATTTCTGCGCCCACACACGCTCGGCCCCACGACACACGCTCATGGATCCCGCACCGCCGCAACCACGCATGGACCCCTACGCCCGCCACGTGCTCGTCTGCACCGGCGGATTCTGCTCCCCCGACCGGCGCGGGCGCGAGCTCTACGCGCTCCTCCCGCGCCTCCTCGAGCGCGAAGGGCTCCTCTTCGGCCCCGGCCGGGTGAAGCGGGGGGAAACGCCATGCCTCGGCGTGTGCGCCGGTGGGCCGATCGTGGTGGTCTACCCCGACGGGGTCTGGTACGCGGGCGTCACCCCCGCGCTCCTCGAACGCATCGTCGTCGAGCACCTCAAGGAGGGGCGCGTCGTCGAGGAAGCCGTGTTCCATCGGCTCGCCACCCGCGCGCCGCGGCACCAGACTTGAAGCGATCGTGGGCCCCCAGCCTCCACAGGAGCCGAGCCATGACCCTCTCCGAGCATCGGGACGACGAGCGCCGCCATCTCGATCGCGACCCCGAGCGCGAGCGCGTCGCGGCCAACGTCGCGGCGACGCTCACCGCGCGCGGCGTCGAGCTCACGGGGCGCGAAACGGCGGATCAGCTCGCCGATGTGCTGTCCGCCGTGGAGCAGTTCGAGGCCGCGGTCTCGGAGATCGGCGGCGACCGCATGGTCAACGACCCACGCTCCTCCCAGCCGGAGGACGAAGCCTTCGTCCTCCCACTCCGCGCCGCCGACGAGTCGCCGGGTCAGTACGCCGATCGCATCCTTCGCGCGGCCCGGCGGCTCCGGACCCTCCGGTAACTCGTCAGGCGGCCATCCGCGCCGCCAGCGCTTCCAGCCGCGCGATCCGCTCCGCGGTCGGCGGGTGGGTGGAAAAGAGGTGCTGCAGACCGCGCGCGCCGAACGCCGCGAGCGGGTTCACCAGCGCGAGCTGCGCCGCCGCCGGCGAGACCTGCATCGGAATCTGGTGCGCCGCGGCGTCCAGCTTGCGCAGCGCGCTCGCCAGCGCTAGCGGCCGCCCGCTGATCTCTGCCCCGACCGCGTCGGCCTTGAACTCGCGCTGCCGGCTGATCGCGAACTGGATGAGCATTGCTCCGATCGGCGCCAGGATCGCCATGGCCAGCCCCGCGATCGGGTTGCCATGCTCGTCGTCGCTGCCGAACCAGAACGCGAACGTCGCCAGGTTGCTCACCGCCCCTGCCAGCGTGGCGGCGACGGTCTGCAGGAGCATGTCGTGGTTCTTCACGTGCCCCAGCTCGTGGGCCAACACCCCCTCCAGCTCCTCGCGCCCCACGGTGTGCAGAATCCCCTCGGTCACGCACACCACCGCGTGGCGCGGGTTCCGCCCCGTGGCGAACGCGTTGGGCTGGGCGTGCGGGGCGATCGCCAGCTTCGGCATCGGCAGCCCGGCCCGCTGCCGCAGCCGGTCGACCATGGCGTACAGCTCCGGTGCGCTCTGCTCGTCCACGACCCGCGCCCGGTACGCCCGCAGCACCATCTTGTCCGAGGCGAAGTACATGAAGAAGTTCGTCGCCGCCGCGAACAGGAAGGCGAGCACCATCCCACTCTCGCCTCCCACGTACCCGCCGAGCGCCACGAGCAGCCCGGTGAGCCCCGCCATCAGCACGAAGACTTTGACGTTGTTCATGACATCCTCCAGATGCCGTGATGCGCAAAAGGCGAGCCTTTCGCGCCCGCCGAGCTCCATGCTCGGCACCCGCGAAAGGTCTCGCCTAGTCTGGTAGGACTCCGCCCGAGCCGTGCGCGGTCCCCCCCGATCGGGAACCGCGCAGTCCTGACGACCCGAGCGCGCGGGCCCGAGGCCCGCGTGGCTACTCCCCCTTCGTAGAAGAAAAGTTAGCCGCGCCCAGCCGGGGATGGGAAGGGGACTCACCCCCGGCTGCCGCCCCTCACTTCACGACCGGCGCCTCCCGCACGATCGGGATCTCCAGCGCGCTCGGGTGCTGCGCGTCGTGATACAGCGTGATGTGCGCGGTGCGCGCATCCTCGGCCGTCTCCTGCGCGACCACGCCGCCGCTGTTGTAGTTCTTCTCGGCGTCCGGCGAGTTCGAGGACGCGATCACCAGGCGGAGCCGGCTCCCCTTCGCGATCCGGCGCGAGAAGTACTGAAAGTTGTCGAACGTGTAGCGCACGATCGCGCCCGCCGGAACAGGCTTCGCCTCGCGCAACGACTCGCGGTAGCGCGCACGCAGCGCCGCATCCGTGAGCGCGATGCTCGTCCCGTCAGGGAGCACCTCGTAGACGACGATCTGGAAGTCGGTGTCCGGCACATCCATCGAGATCCACAGCACGAGCCGGAGCGACCCGGTGATCTCCGTCGCCTCCGCGAAGGGCGCGGTGTGGTACACCACCCCCTCCCCGAACAGGTTGAGCGCGGCGCGCTGGTCGAGGAGGTACTTCCGATCCCCCCCGGCCCGTGCCACACCGGGAAGGGTGTCGAGCGGATCGTACACCCAGTGGTCCGGCGCCGAGCGCCGCGGCGGCGCATCCACGAGCCGCCCGGAGGCGAAGACGTCGTTCGCCGAGCCGTTCGTCGACGTGAGATACAGCGTCCGATGCTCGGTGGCGATCGCGTCGAGGCTGTCGGCGTACTTCCACCGCTCGGCCCCGGCCCCGGGCACGTAGTACGCCGCGCGCTTTTCGAGGAACTTCGGCTTCGCGCCCCCCTTCATCGTCCAGTCGTACCACTGGCGATGCAGGTCGTTCAGGTCGAGCAGGCTCGCGTCGCCGAACGTCACCCCGCCCACCTCCTTCCGCGGCGTCCGCGTGCCCGCGTGGTCCCACGGCCCGATGATGAGATAGTGCTTCGCCCGCGCCTCCGCGTTCCCGTAGCGTATGTGGCTCCGGTAATACATGAGCGCGCCGCGCTGGTCGCCGTCGTAGTGCCCGGTGATCGTCAGGATCGGGATCGAGAGCTTCGCGTACTGCGCCGGCGTCGGCGCCATCGCGTCCCAGTACGCGTCGGGCGCCGGGTGGGCGATCCACCGCTGGAACATCGTCGACGTGTTCCCGACCAGGCTGTCGAGCGCCGCGAAGCGGAGGTGCTTCGTGTACATCGTGCGGAAGCGCTCCGCCCAGAAGGACTCGTCGCCGAAGAGCCGGTCGTTCGGCGTCACCCCGCTCGTCAGCGTGAGCCACTGGATGTCGTACGACCCGAAGATGTTTCCGTAAAACGGGAAGTCGAGCCCCGGGTACGCCGAGGCCACCGGCACGATCGTCGCCAGGTGCGGCGGTAGCTCCTTGGCCGTGGTCCACTGGTCAAACCCCGCGTACGATCCCCCCCACATGGCCACCTTCCCGTCGCACCACGGTTGCTTCGCCAGCCACTCCACCACGTCGTAACCATCGTGCCCTTCGTTCACGAAGGGCTCGAACGTACCCCCGGAGTTCCCGCGCCCGCGCACGTCGACGAGCGCGTACACGTAGCCGTGCCGCGCGAAGTACATCGCGCGGTCGTGGTACGAGTCGGAGATGTACGGGGTGAAGGTGAACACCGCCGGCAGGGGCCCCTGCTGCCTGCCGGGGCGGTACACGGTCGCGTTGAGCATCACGCCGTCGCGCATGGGAATCTTCACGCCCCAGGCGATCGCCACGCTGGTGTCGGCCGGCGTGCTGTCGCTCGGGGCCACGGCGGGGTGCGCCGCGCGCGGGCGGTCTCTTATACACAACTGACG
>JADGGM010000427.1 GCA_019689955.1 Gemmatimonadaceae bacterium | reverse complement strand
TGTGTATAAGTGTCTGCACCGGGCGTGGGGAGTGGGGAGGCTAACGGAGTTGGCCGGCGGAGAATTGGAGATGGAACACGACAGAGAAAACCGTCTGGGAGAAGCGACGATCGAACGCATTATCGTACGTCAGGATACGGGCGAGTAGGAAAGTCAGGGACATCGTGTCCGACACATCAGAGTCCGCATTTGCCGTGACGGCCCAGCGGCCGTTGTCGGTGACACGTTTGCGGACCGTGTCCTCCACGAAGAACGTTTGCGTGTGCGTGCTCTGGAAGCCGAGTCGGGTGCGGAGCATGTTGCTCTTCAGCGTCCAGCGCTCGGGCAAACGGAACGCCTTCGACACATCCACATTCACATCATTCTGCGCGCCCTCCGTGAGGCCGCCGCTGCGGACGTCGTGGCGTGAGATGTGGTTCCACGTGCCCGACGTCGCGAAGCCGCCGAAGAACGACCACACCACCGAACCGCTCAACGGGTACTCCTTCAACATCTGCGACGTGCGGAGGCCGGAGCCGGGAATGAACGTCTCGTCGCCCGCCGTGGGCTGAAAGCTGCTCCCCTTCGTGATCCGGGTACCGACCTGCGCATCGAGCGTCGTGAAGATCGGCTGCAGGAATCGAGGTGCGAGGTACGTCCAGTGGAGCGTGACATCCGGGAAGACCTGCTGCTCGGCCCGGAGCAGCGTCTGGATGTCGGCGACGCGCGACCAGGACGTGCTGCGGACCCGGCTGAAGCGGTCCGTGAGCGTGAGACCCAGAGGGAAATAGAGCGAGTGGGACACGACCACGTTGCGCGAGACACCCGCGCTGGTGGCGAGGACTCCCTTCACCTCGCGGAACGCGCTCTCGCCGCCGAGGGCCAGTTGGTAGCCCAGCGACGGATCGAACGGAACCCCATCGAACGTCGAGCGCAGATCGCGACGCCACTGGATGTCGACCGGGGACAGAACGCGGATCAGCGGCCGGATCACGCTCGAGTCGCTCGTGTACATCGCGAGCGCGCGGGGGAGATCCACCGTCGCGCTGAGCGCCAGGCCCTGGCCGTTCGAGAGGCGGCGCGGGAGGCGAAAGTCGCCCGTCGAGTCGGCCGAACGGAGGAGCGTGCGGGCGTTCGGGTCGCGGAGGAGCGAGAACGACGTACTGAAATCCAGGCGCGGCTTGATCCACGGCGAGATCGTCGGCGCCGCGCTCACGACCGTGGACATCTGGCGCTCGCGCTCGAGACCGACATCCATCCCGAGCAACCGCGAACGCTCCGTGCCGGCGACCACGCTCACCGGCGTACTGTCGCCGTAATCGCGGAGATCGCGGAGCGAGGAGACATCCCAGCGCGCGCTGAGCGTGTTGAACGGGCGCAGCTCGATCGCCGCGGTGTTGCGCCACACATCCTCGAGCCCCGTGGAGCGGCGGGCAGTGTCGCCGGCGAACGCCACGGGGAGCAAGAACGACTCGAGGGTGTTGCTGTTGCGCGCATAGGTGCTCGTGAAGCGAACCTGCGTGGGATTCCAGCGGATCGTCGCGTCGTGGAGCGCGCGGAGGAGATCCGTGTTTCGGAGCCAGCCGGGGAGGAGGTCGATGAGACCGCGGAGCCAGCCGGGGGTGCGCGCGGTGCGCGCCTGGGAGACGAGATCGTAATCCAGACCTCCCGTGAACGATGAAGTCGTGCCGGTCTGGAACTCGCTGCGCGAGCTCGAGGTGAGATAGCTGGCGTTGAGCGTGAGGTTGTTCACGATCGGCGCGAGCGCGGAGCGCTCGAGCGGCGTCGCGCGGCGGACCAACAAAGAGTAGGACGTGGCCGAGGTGCGCGGAGTGCGGACGCCGGCAATGGCGTCGGCCGTGAGGTCGGAACTGGAGAGGAAGCGCGGGATGCCGCCGGTGGAAGTGTGGCTGACGGTGAACGGGAGCAAGAGGCCGACGCCCGCGGGGAGGAACTTCTCCAGGCGAATCGACGAGGCGAGATCGAACTGGTCGTCGGTCACGAACGTCGGTTGCTCGGCGAGCTGGCGGAAGTTGCCGTCGCGGCGGCTCGCGCTCACCTGGAGCGTCCCCACATCACCGGCGACGACGTTGAGGCCGATCTGCCCCGCGTAGCCGGGGTCGTCGACGACGTTCGTCAGGCGGATGTCGTCGACCCACAGCTCGAGGCTGTCGCTCGGGAAGATCGCGCCTCCCGTCCCCTGCCCCGCGTCGCTCACGCGCACCATCCCCACGGCCAGCTCCTGGACCGCGGCGAGGTTCGGCGGGCCGACGGCGGGGTTGCTCGTGTAGACGATGTACCCGCCGTCGCAGGCGGCGAAGCGACGGGTGCCGGGAGCCGTCGGGGGGGTCGAGGTGACGATGAGCGCGGAGTCGAGCCCGGTGCAGGCGAGCGAGTCGCCGCCGTGGAGGAACGCGTTCTCGAGGCGCGCGCGCAGGTCGTAGAAGCGGTTGAAGTCGACCTCCACCTCCGGGAGCCATGCATCGCGCGTGGTGCCGGCGTTCACGGGGGTGCGGTACAGGTAAAAGTTGTCCGCGTCGCGGCCGACCTTGATGTAGAACTGGAGGTCGCCGTTCGGTCCCCACCCCTTGTTGCGGCCGCGCGCCCAGACGCGGAGCTCACGGTACTGCATGAAGTTCTTCTCCCCTTCCGGGAACCGGTAGAACGCCTCGGCGCGGTGGTACAACGGGACGTTCACGGCGAGGAGACGGAGCGATTTCTCGTTCACCTGGATGGTGCCGGGAGAGTAGACGCTTCCCTTGCTGTCCGGCTCGTCGGTGACGCCGGGCGGGGACTCGTAGAACACGCCGCGCGCGTCACGGTCCTGGGTGCCGATGCTCGTCGCGATCACGGTGCCCGGCGCATCGACGTGCGTGCCGCCGATCCCGGCGATCGCGCTCTCGGTGCGCTTGGTCCACGGCGAGCCGGTGAGCCGGAGGCGCGCGATCGCGACGCGGGTGAACTCGTCGCCGCGGCGCGCGGCGCCGCCGACGACGGTGAGGCGCACCGACTTGATACGGCGGAGGATCGGGTTGTTGAGCGTCTCGGTGGGGGCGCCGAAGGGGACGGAGACGCGCACCCAGCACACGCGGCGCGGGCCGGGGCGGGTGGACGAGGTGTCGGTGAACGAGGTGTAGCAGCGCCCAATCTTCGTGTACGTGGACGAGTCGCTCAGGTCGATGACGTAGCGCAGGATCTGCTCGGCGTTGCGGTTGGCGCTCGTGAGGTTCAGGAAGCCGTCGCGGTCGAGGTCTTCCTCGTCGAGCTGGCGGTTGCCGACGGTGCAGTCGGCGGTCGCGTCGCCGAGTGGGAGGACGGGCTCGGGGCCGCGGCGGCAGAGCGGGACGTTGAACAGCGTCGCGACCGTCTGGCGCGCGGCGTCGCGCACGATGAGGGTGTCGGCGACGTCGCCCGGGAGGCCGACGTCGTTCCGCGCGACGTCGAACGACTGCGTGACGGGATCGCGCTCGGTGTTGAGATGGTCGATCCCCGTGAGCCGGCGGCCGCGGTAGGTCGAGTCGACGCCGGCCGGTCCGCCGGGCTCGACGATGAGCGACTCGGGGGCGAAGGCGACGCTGTTCTCGGAGACGTCGCCGAAATCGAAGACGAGCGCGGGCGCGTGCGGGCGGGCGGCGGTGCTCGTGTCGACGAGGGCCCAGAGCTCGAGCTGCTCGACGTGCGAGAGGTCGACCCCGGTGGGGCTCAGCGACTGGC
>JADGGM010000426.1 GCA_019689955.1 Gemmatimonadaceae bacterium | reverse complement strand
ACTGCCCCGCCGCGGAGCCGCGCACCTTCTGCCCCTCTACCCACTCGAGCTCCACCTCCGCCGAGCAGCGGCCGTCGCTCGAGCGGCGAAAGCGGAAGTCCGTGAACCGCAGCCGCTCTCGCCTGCCGGTGATCGGCGCCGCGGCCGAGCTGTTGTGCTCCTGGCTTTCGCTCTGCGACATGGGGGACTGGGGAAGTAGTCAACGCAAGGTGGCCAGGGGGCCGGTATTACGCAACACGAATCAGCCCACCGGAACGCAACCACCGTCTTTCCATCGCCGGACACCGCGGTATATTCGCCCGCATGACCGGACTCCTTCTCCTCGCCCTGGCCGCCGCGGTCGTCCCGCACGACGACTCGCTCGCCGCCCGCATCCGCGAGCGCATCGCCACGGTCCCCGGCGCCGAAGTCGGCGTCGCGTTCCACCGTTTGGGGCACAACGACACGTTGTACCTGAACGCCGACAGCGCGTTCCACGCCGCGAGCACGATGAAGGTCCCGGTCATGATCGAGCTGTTCCGCCAAATCGACGCGCACGGCCTCTCGCTCGATCAGCGCATCCTGCTCGTGAACCAGTTCGGCTCGATCGTCGACGGCTCCCTCTACGCGCTCGACCCGGGCGACGACTCCGACAGCGCGATGTACCGGATGGTCGGGGAACGGGTGAGCGTGCGCGATCTCATGTTCCACATGATCACGCGCTCCAGCAACCTGGCCACCAACGCCCTCATCGCCCTCGTGGGGGCCGCGCGCACCGAGGCCACCATGCGCACGCTGGGCGCCATGCGGATTCGGGTTCTCCGCGGGGTCGAAGACCAGAAAGCGTTCGACCAGGGGCTCAACAACACCACGACGGCACGCGACCTCGCCATCATCCTCGAGGCGATCCAGGAGAACCGCGCCGCCTCCCCGGCGAGCTGCGCGATGATGCGCGACATCCTCCTGCACCAGGAGTTCAACGACGCGATCCCCGCCGGCCTCCCCGCGGGCACCCCCGTCGCGCATAAGACGGGGGACATCACCGGCGTGTACCACGACGCGGCGATCGTCTACCCCAAGGGGGGTGACCCGTACGTGCTCGTCGTCCTCACGCGCGGCATCCCCGACCACGCCGTCGCGCGTTCGCTGATCGCCGACATCTCGCGCCTCGTCTACGAGCACGTGACCGCCGCGCCGCCGGGCGCCGGCGGCCCGGGCCGCCCCCCCGGGCCACCCCCGGCGCCCCCGGCGCCGCCCCGCCGGCACCACCGCGCCGCTTTAGCAGGGGATGGAAAGAATTTTTCCATACTGCAAAGAATTCTTGCAACAGTGTGGCCAGCGGCGTTCCAGTGCCTCCGGTAAGTACCGTGCTTTCAACGAGCTACTGAAGGCATGGCAGTTGCCAACGGATGCGCCACGTCATGATGACGCATCTGTGGCTTTCGGAGGCGTTCCCCGTGGACGGCACGCCGCTCTTCCGTCGCTCGTTCAGCTACGCGGATGACGCGCGCGAGCTGGTCGCGCGCGCCCAGGCGTACGAGCGCCGCGGCGCCGCGCGCGAGGCGACGGTCGCCTACGACATGGTGCTCGCGCTGATCGACGGCGCGCCCGCGGGCCCCTTCCACGCGGACGTGCTACGGTGGAAGGGGACGCTCCTCCGCGAGTTGGGGTTCACCACGCGCGCCGATGCGCTCTACCGCCGGAGCCTCGCGATCGCGCAGAACATCGGGTACACGCTCGGCATCGCCCACGCTCAGCATTGCCTGGCCACCATCCATCAGCGGCGCGGCCAGCTGCCGCAGGCCACGGAGCTCTACCGCGACGCGACCGCCAACGCCCTCGCCGCGGGGGACCAACGGCTGGCCACCATGATCGGCCAGAACCTCGCCGTCCTCGCCACCATCCTCGGCGACGTGGACGGGGCGTGGGAGCGCTACCGCGCCAGCCTCGGCGCCTTCCGCGCCGCAGGGGACGATGAGGGGACGATCTGGACCCTCTACCACCTGGGCGTGCTCGCCACCCACACCGACCACGCCGCGGAGGCGGAGGCCGCGTTCGATGAAGGGCTCGCCCTCGCCCGCACGCGCGGCGACGTGTTCCTGGAAGGGCTGCTCGTCCTCGGACGCGCCGAGCTGCTGATCCGGACCGGGCGCCTGGAGGACGGGGAAAACGAATGCGAGCGCGCCCTCGTGGTCGCGGACCAGCGCGGCGACCGCCTGCGGCGCGCCGAGGCGCTCCGGCTCCGGGCGATGATCGACCAGCAGCGGTGCGACCTCGATCGCGCCACCCGCTCGCTCACCGAGGCCGAGGAGCTGGCGCTGGAGGGGGAAGACGCGCGGCTCGTCGCGGACGTGCTCCGCGAAGCCGGACAGGTGTGGCTCCGCCGTGGCGACATTGGCCACGCACGAGCCACCTGGGAGCAGGCGATGTCCATTTTCCGAACCATCGGCGCGACGCCCGACATCAGAGATCTCGAGCGCCGCCTGTCCACGCTGGCGCACTAGCGCCGCGGCAACGAGCGAGGTTCGCCATGCCACCATTTCTGTCGGACGACGCCCCGGGCGGCCACCGGTCCGCCGAACGCGATGGGACGGTTGCCACCCCCCGCGTGGAGCCGATGCTCGGATCCAGTTACCTGCCTCCCCCGCTCTCAGTCCCTTGCTCAGAACCACAAGACCCAGGAACGGAGGAGTCGTTGCCCCTAGGACTCGAAGGGATCGTCGGGGAGAGCGAAGCGCTCCGCGACGCCCTCGACCGCGCTCGCAAAGTGGCCTCGAGTCGCCTGACGACCGTGCTCATCGTCGGCGAGACGGGGACGGGGAAAGAGCTGTTCGCCCGCGGCATCCACTACGCCGGACCGTCGCGCGGTGAGCCGTTCGTGGCGGTCAACTGCGCCGCGATCCCCGAAACCCTGCTCGAGTCGGAGCTGTTCGGGCACGAGCGAGGCGCCTTCACCGATGCCCGCGCGCAGAAGCGCGGCCTCATGGAGCTGGCCGGGTCGGGGACGCTCTTCCTCGACGAGATCGGCGAGCTCCCGCCGCGGCTGCAGCCCAAGCTCCTCCGCGCGCTCGAGGAGCGCCGCGTGCGCCGCCTGGGTGGGCTCCAGGAGATCGAGATCTCGTGCCGCATCATCGCGGCCGCGAACACCTCGCTGCACGACGCCGTCACCCGCCTCGAGTTCCGCGAGGACCTGTACTACCGGCTGAACGTCTTCCGGATCACCCTCCCGCCGCTCCGCGAGCGGCAGGGAGACGTGGAGCTCCTCGCCCGGCACTTCCTGGCCGAGCTGGCGCGGCAGCAGGAGCTCGAGCCCAAGATGCTCGAGCCCGACGCGGTCGCGGCGCTCCGCGCGCACACCTGGCCCGGGAACCTGCGCGAGCTCAAGAACGTGATCGAGCACGCGGCGATCCTGAGCGAAGGGCCGTCGATCCGGGCGGAGCACCTGATGATCCAGCAGCGCACCTCGATCCCCGCGTCGCGGGCCAGCGGTCCGGTGCGGGAGATCCAGATCCCCCCCGAGGGGAAGTCGCTCGACGCGATCGAGAAGGAGGCGGTGCAGCTCACGCTGCAGATCACGCGCGGCAATCGCAGCGCCGCGGCGCGCATCCTCGGCATCTCGCGCCCCACGCTCGCCCGGAAGATGCGCGAGTACGGCCTCTACCAGCCCGCGAACGGCCACGAGACGTGATCTCGCCGCTGCACGGGCCGGGGGGGCCGGGGGG
>JADGGM010000425.1 GCA_019689955.1 Gemmatimonadaceae bacterium | reverse complement strand
CGCGGCCACTCCGCGAAGTTCCCCCGCCCCGCAGCGAGATGGTGCTGGTCCAGCCGCGTGCCGAGCGCAACCTGGTTGTTCTGGATGATGAAGATCGCCGGCACACGCCGCACCGCCGCGAGGTTGAGCCCCTCATGCGCCACCCCCGCCTTGCTGCTCCCGTCGCCGATCCAGGTGAGCGCCACGGCGTCGCTCCCGCGCATCCGGAGCGCGAGCGCGATCCCCGCGACCACGGGGACGATGTCCCCCACGTGGCTGATCGGCGGGAAGGCGCCGATCGCGAAGTCGCCGTAGTGGCCGTCGCGCCCGTGCGAGGGGCCGTCCGCGGTCCCCATGTAGGCGCGGAGCACGTCGGCCACGGGCATCCCCATCTCCACGCACGCGCCGCCGTTTCGGATCATCGGCGCCACCAGGTCGCGCGGCGGCGTGCGCCGGAGCGCGTGCACGGGGCCGATCGTCGCCGCCTCCTCCCCCGTGCCGAGCCATGCCTTCGAGATCACCCCCTGCCGCACCATGCGCTTGAGCGCGATGTCGGTGAGCCGGTTCCGCACCAGCCCGCGGTAGAGGGCGAGGAGCGCCTCGCGGTCCAGCCGCTCGACGACCGCGGCCCGCGCCGGATCGCGCTCGATGGTCGCGCGATACGCCGCGACCACCTCGTCGTCGCGCTCCCACGCGACGTACTCGGGAGGCTCGAAGGCCGCGTAGCGCTTCATGCCGAGAATGTCGCGCCGGGGCGCGGCATCGGCAATGCGCCGCGGGCTACACCCGCTTCCTGGCGGCCGCCGTGAGCGCCGCGGCGAGCTCCGGCGCAGTCTGGTAGCGCGCGGCGGGGTCGCGCTCGAGGCTCTTCCGGAGCACGGCTTCCAGCTCCGCGGAGAAGCGCAGGTCAGCGCGGAGCGACCGCAGCGGGATCGGCTCCCCCTTGATCCGCGCGATCATGATCTCCTGCTGCGTCGCGCCGGTGAAGGGGAGGCTCCCGGTGAGGAGCTCGTACGTCATGAGCCCGAGCGAGTAGATGTCGGTGCGCGGATCGAGCGGCTTGCCGCGCAACTGCTCCGGGCTCATGAACTCCGGCGTGCCGAGCACGATCCCCGTCGCCGTGAGCTTCTGCACCTCCGGCCCCACGCGCCGCTCCTTGGCCAGCCCGAAGTCCATCACCACCGCCCGCTCCCCGCCGTCAGCGGTGCGGCAGATCATGATGTTCTCCGGCTTGAGGTCGCGGTGGATGATCCCGAGCTGGTGCGCGGCGTGGAGCCCCGCCGCGATGTCCGACACGAAGCGCACCACCACGTCGAGCGGCAGGTGGTCCTCGCGGATCGCGCGGTCGCACAGGAGCTCCCCTTCGATGTACGGCATGACGACGTACACCACCCCCGCGCTCGTCTCGCCCAAGCGGACGATGTGGCACACGTTGGGGTGGGCGAGCTTCCCCCCCAGCTCCGCCTCGCGCCGCAGCCGCGCCATCGCGTTCGGGTCGCGGATCAGCGATGGGGAGAGGATCTTGATCGCCACCCGCGCGCCGCTCGTCACGTCGTGCGCGAGGTAGACGAACGACATCCCTCCTTCGCCGATCTTCTTCACGACCTGATACCGCCCGTCGAGCACCTGCCCGGCGAGCTGCGCCAGCTCCGCGCCCGATGGCGGCGTGGCCCTGGCCTGCGGCGCCTTGGGCGCCGGGGGCGACACGGACTCGATCACGCGCGCGTGCGATGGCGGAGGAGCCGCGGGGCGCGCGGCCGGGGGCGCGGCGGGCGGTTGGACGGCGACCGGCTCGAGCCGCGTCCCGTCGCGCGGGCAGAAGCGCGCGTCGGCGGCGTAGTGCGCGCCGCAGGAGGGACAGCGGGTGCTCACGAGCACACCCGGTTCCGCCCCTGGGCCTTGGCGCGGTAGAGCGCTTCGTCCGCGAGCGCGATCAGGTCCTCTGGGGAGTTGACGCGCGGCGACGGGATGGTCGCCACGCCGATGCTCACGGTCACGCGGAGCCACCCGTACTCGCCGCCGGAGAGCGGCGGGGTCTCCGCGACGCGGGATCGAATGCGCTCGGCCAACGCCATCGCCCCCTCCTCGCCGGTCTCCGGCAGCACGACCACGAACTCCTCCCCGCCGAACCGCGCCACCACGTCCACCGCGCGCGCCTCGCGCTGCAGGATGCGCGAGACGCCGCGCAGCACTTCGTCCCCCACCACGTGGCCGTACGAGTCGTTCACGGCCTTGAAGTGGTCGAGGTCGATCATGAGCATGGAGAGCTGCAGCGCGTACCGGCGCGCCCGCTCCAGCTCCGCGGTGAGCCGCTCCATGAGCGCGCGCCGGTTGTGCGTCTGCGTGAGCGGGTCGGTGAGCGCGAGCACTTCGAGCCGCGCCTTGTCGGCGCGCGTCGACTCGATCATCTGCGCCCGCCGGATCGCCGCGACCGCGGCCCGCACCACGGTGTCCGCGAACTCCACGTCCGAGTGGCCGAGCGGGGGCTCGTCGAGCAGCGTGCGCAGAAAGATTACCCCTGCCTGCTCGCCGTCCAGCTGGAACGGAAGCGCGATCACCGACCGGAACGGCACCATGGTGCCCGTCGCCGCCCAGTCGAGGCGGACGTCGTTGTAGAGCGGGCTCTGGTCCACGTCCTCGATCAGCACGGGCTCCCCGGTCTCGAGCGCCGACTGGATCTCGGGGTACCGATCGAGCCGCACTTCCAGCCGCGTGAGCCCCGGCGCCTCGTACGCGGCCGCGACGATCCCGGTCTCGTCGCCGGGGCGGGCGAGGATGAGCGAGCAGTGCGAGATGTCGAGCGCCCGCGCGACGCGGCGCACGAGGATCTGGTAGAGCTCCTCCGAGGAGAAGTCCCCCGTCACCTCGTGGAGGATGTCGACCATCTTGCGCCGGCTCTCGGCCTCGGCGCGCGCGCGCGTCAGCTCCACCTGCGTCGACTTGAGCGCCGAGCGCGCGTGCAGCAGCTCCTGCCGGATGCGCAGCTGCACGCGGATGCGCGCGAGGAGCTCGCGCACGTGGAACGGCTTGCTGATGAAGTCGGTGGCGCCGAGGCTGAGGAGCTGCGTCATCGCCTCGTCAGCCGGGAGCGCGGAGACGACGAGCACCGGCACGTCGTGCCAGCGCGCGTCGGCGTTGATGCGGCGGAGGAGGTCGTACCCGTCCACCGCGCGCATCTGGACGTCGATCATGAGGAGGTCGGGCGCGTGCGCCTCGAGCAGCTCGATGACCCGCGCGCCCCCCGGCGCGACGGCGACGTCGTACCCCTGCTCACGGAGGAGCCAGGCGACGGTCCGCGTCAGTGCCTCGTCCTCGTCGGCGATGAGGATGCGTGCTCTATCCATCCGTGAGGAGCTCGCGGAGGCCGGTCCACTCCACGTTGCCACCGCTCAGCACCGCCACCGTGGCCCCGCGCGGCTGGACGAGTCCTTCGCGCAGCGCCGCGACCGTGATCGCGCCGCTCGGCTCGGCCACGAGCTTCATCCGGTCGAGTAGGAAGCGCACCGCGCCGACGATCGCGCGATCCTCCACGCGCACCACCTCGTCGATGTACGCCTGATGGTGCGCGAACGGGATCGCCCCGATCTCCACGGCGAGCAGCCCGTCGGCGATACTGCTCGTGCGCTCCAGCCGCACCGGCGCACCATGCGCGCGCGCGTGCGAGAGCTTGGCCGCCCCGGCGGGCTCCACCCCCACCACGCGTGCCCCGGGAACGAGCAGCT
>JADGGM010000424.1 GCA_019689955.1 Gemmatimonadaceae bacterium | reverse complement strand
CTCCCCGACACCCTCGCCGCCGTCGCCGATCTCCTCGCCGGCCGCGCCGTCACCCGCCAGCTCGAGAAGCGCTACCTGCACAAGCAGGGGCACGTCATCTGGGCGCAGCTCACGCTCGCGCTCCTCCGCGACGCCGATGGGCGCCCGCAGTACCTGATCGCCCAGATGCAGGACATCACCGAGCGCAAGCAGGCCGAAGCGGACCGGGCCAGCGCGCTCGCCGCGCTCCGCGAGAGCGAGCAGCGCTTCCGATCGCTCATCGAGAATGCCGTGGATCCGATCTCGATCCTCGATGCGGAGGGCGTGATCCACTACGCGAGCCCCGCGCACCTCCGCGTGCTCGGCCATGCCCCCGAGGAGCTGCTGGGCACCAACGCCTTCGCGCTCCTGCACCCGGAGGACGTCCCCGCGGTCACGGAGATCTTCCGGCAGTTGCTCGCCGAACCCGGGGCGCTCCGCAGCGCCGAGTTCCGCTACCGGCACAAGAACGGGAGCTGGCGCACCCTCGCCGCTGTGGGGAGCAACCTGCTGCACGACCCCGCCGTGGCCGGGATCGTGATCAACTCGCACGACGTCACGGAGCAGCACCTGCTCGAAGCGCAGCTCCGCCAGGCGCAGAAGCTCGAGGCGGTGGGGCAGCTCGCCGGAGGGATCGCGCACGACTTCAACAACATCCTCACGGCGATCGCGAGCAACGTGGAGCTCGCGCTCACCGCGCTCCCGGTGGACCACCCCGTGCAGGGCGATCTCCACGAGATCAAGCGCGCGACCACACGCGCCGCCGCCTTCACGCGCCAACTGCTCGCCTTCAGCCGCAAGCAGGTGCTGCAGCCGCGCCCGGTGAGCCTCAACGAGGTGGTGAGCGGCACCGAGCGCCTCCTGCGCCGCACGCTCACCGAGAACATCGCCCTCACCACCGCGCTCGACCCCACGGTGGGGCTCGTGCGCGCGGACCCGGGGCAGCTGGAGCAGGTGGTGATGAACCTCGCGGTGAACGCGCGCGACGCAATGCCGAACGGCGGCGTGCTGTCGATCCGGACGAGCAACGTGGACGTCACGCCCGGTGCGGTGGACGAGCGCGGACCGCTCCCCGCGGGCGCGTACGTGTGCCTGGAGGTTCGCGACTCGGGGACGGGGATGGACGCGCAGACGCAGCTCCACATCTTCGAGCCGTTCTTCACGACCAAGGAGCCGGGGCGCGGGACCGGGCTCGGCCTCGCCACGGTCTACGGCATCGTGAAACAGTCCGGCGGGCACATTCGCGTGGAGAGCGCGCCGAACCGCGGCAGCGTGTTCTCGATCTACCTCCCGCGCGTCGCCGAGCAGCCGGCGGCGGCGAGCGAGCCGGCGCCACTCCCCGTGCGCGGCACCGGGGGGGAGCGCATCCTGCTCGTCGAGGACGAGGCGGCGGTGCGCATCTCCGTGCGCCGCATCCTCGAGCGCCACGGCTACCAGGTGTGGGAGGCGGGGAACGGCACCGAAGCGCTCCAGCGGTGGGACCGCGAGCACGGCGCGATCGACCTGGTGCTGAGTGACGTCGTCATGCCCGGGATGGGCGGGCGCGAGCTGATCGCCGCGCTCCGCGCGCGGCAGCCGGCGGTGCGCGTGGTGCTCATGTCGGGCTACGCGGACGCGATGGGCTCGCTCGTGACGCCCGAGGCCGAGGACGTCCCGTTCATCGAGAAGCCGTTCCAGCTCGACGTGCTCCTCGCCAGGCTGCGCGAGGTGCTGAGCGGGAGCGGGCGGTGATCGCGCGGTGATTCCGCCGGCGCGCGGGCGTGGCCGCCGTCAGCGCACCGGCCCCGCGCACCGCGCGAACCGGAGCCGCGCACCGATCCCACCCGCGACGGTATCGAGCCGCGCCGCCGCGTCGCCCGACACGACCACCGCCCGCGCGCGCTGATCGAACGCCGCCCGGATCGCCGTCTCCGCCGCGCCGGGGTGCTTCTCGATGAAGTGGGGAGTCAGCACGAGCTCCTGGACCGTGCGCTCGTGCAGCTCGTACACCGTGCGGTCGGCGCGGATCACACCGAGCCCATCGGCCGCGGCCTGCTCCATGACCGCGTCGACGAGCGCCTTGTCCTGCCGCTCGCGCAGCGTCGCGACCCCGCGTCGCGCCGCGCGCACGATCTCCGCATCGGACGCGTGACGAGACAGCATCGGCGCGAGCCAGGTGCGCGCGGCCAGGGCGGGGGGGAGCGCCGCGACGGTGCGCCGCGCAGCCTCCGGCGCGCCGCCGATCACGACCCACGCGTCCGATCCCACCGCGCACACGATGCGCTCGGCGAGCTCGGCCACCATGCGGACGAGCCCGGCCTCCGTCACGCGCCGCACCTCGTCCACCGCCGTCCGCCCCCGCGTCGCGGGGCCGGAGCGCTCGTGCGGCCCATCATCGCCCACGTGGTAGACCGGGCGAAGCCGCGCGTGCGTGCGCACCGCATCGATCCGTTCGCACGTCTCCTCCTCCACGCGATAGAGCTGCGCGCCCGAGGTCTGCACCACGGCGACGATCGCCGGCTGGAACGACGCGATCACCCGCAGGTACGGCGCGACGCGGATCCCACGCTCCCACGCCACGAGCGATGGCACCCGCCCCGGGAGCGGGCCCGCGTGCACCGCGCCTTCCGCACCGATGAACGCGACATAGCCCGCGCTCCGGGGTGCCGCGCGGCGCAGCGCCAGCTCTTCCCGCAGGCGGTACACGCACCGCTCGAACACCGCACGCCCGGCCCCGTCCTCCTGCTCGTGCTCCGGCGACTCGGCGAGCGCGGCGCGTTGCGCCGCGATCGCGTCCTCGAGCGCCACTCGCCACGGCGTGTGGGCGGCCGGGTCCTCGACCGACCCATCGACATACATGGTCAGCGCCACTTGCCCGCGCAGCTCTCGCTCCAGTTCCTGCAGACTCGCGTAGCTCAGCATTAGCTCCACCTCCACGGCATCCATGCATCCCCCGCCCTGATGCGGCGGCCCCGAGCGCCAGGCCGCCCGCTCCGTCCGGGTGCGCCCATGCTATCGTCGGCATCAGGCCGCGTCTATCAGCAAAGCAGGTAGTGGGCGTCAGGGTTTGCCAGACGGCGCCCCGCTCGCAGCATCACGCATCGTCGATGCCAATCCCCGGATGTCGTCCAGGAGCCGACTGACAGCGTCCGTCGTGATCGGCATCGTACGGTGATACGCGCCCATCGGCGCGTCCGTCTCACGCACGCGAGCGAGCTCGGCGCTCAGGGAGGAGTCATGGCGAAGCAGATGGCGCACTACGGGATGACCACGGTGCTTTCCCTGCCGCACGCGGCGGCGGTCGAACGCGTGCGCGACGAGCTGGCGACCGAGGGGTTCGGCATCCTCTCCGAGATCGACGTCGCGGCGACGCTGCAGCGGAAGCTCGGCGTGGAGGTGCGGCCGTATCGGATCCTCGGCGCGTGCAACCCGCCGCTCGCCCATCGCGCGCTCACGCTGGAGCCGTCGATCGGGCTCCTCCTCCCGTGCAACGTGGTCGTGTACGAGGGGGACACGCCGGAGACGAGCGTGGTGTCGATCATGGACCCGGAGCAGGCGATGCAGCTCGCGGCGCATCCCGACGTGCGCCCGCTCGCGCTCGAGGCGAAGGCGCGGCTCCAGCGCGTGCTCGACCGGCTCCAGCTCTCCGCGCCCGCCGCGCCGGCCGCGTGAGTCAGCGGCTCGCGCGCAGCGCGTTGAGGATC
>JADGGM010000423.1 GCA_019689955.1 Gemmatimonadaceae bacterium | reverse complement strand
CTTCCTTCCCTTGCGCCCGCAGCGCCTTCGCCAGCCCCGCGAGCGACCACCCGTTCTTCGGGAACCGCTTCAAGTCCGCGCGATACACCCCCTCCGCCTCCGCCGGCCGCTGCGCCGCGAGCAGCGCCGCGCCGAGCTCCTCCCGCACCGGGATCGACCAGTCCGGCGGCTCGCCGTAGGTGAGCGCGTCCTCGAGCCGCGCGCCTTCGCGGAGCGCCGTCACCGCCTCGTCGCACCGCCCACGCGCCGTCGCGATCGCGCCCGCGAGCCCACGCTCCGCGATGCGCAACACCGGGCGCGACTCGTTGAACGCGAGCCGCATCCCCTCCGTGCGTGGGTCCGCGATCGCCGCGCGCACGCGCGCCAACTCCCCCTCGGCCTCGGCCATCCTCCCCCGCGCCGCCAGCGCCCGCCCGCGGGCGTAGTGCCACATCGCGCGCGCGTGCACCAGCGCGTCCGACGGGGCAGGGGTGCGCAGGATCTCCTCCCACCGCCCGAAGCGCACGCGCATCTGCAGCGCCCGGGTCGCGTGGTGCTGCGTGAACGCCATCCCCGGCGCGTCCATCGGCTGCCGCGCGGCGAGCGACGCCAGCGTGTCCGCCGCCTCGATCGCCAGCGCGCTCCGCCCCGCCATCGAGGCGGCGAACGCCATGAAGTCGTAGTTGTGCGGGTAGTAGCCCGCGGTGTAGATCCCGACGCCGGGGCGCTGATCGCGAATGTACGTCTCGTCCGCATGGACCGCGTGGCGGTTCGCCTCGATCGCGTCGAAGTACCGCCCCACGCGGATGTAGATGTGCCCGGGCATGTGCACGAGATGCCCCGCGCCCGGCATGAGGCTCGCGAGCCGTTCCGCACACGCCACCGCCCGCTCCGGGTACGCGGCCTCGACCGCGTGGATGTAAAAGTGGCACGCGCCCGGATGCCGCGGGTTCTCCGACACCACCCGCTCCAGGTGCGCAAGTGCGGCGGCGATCCCCGGGTACGGCGCGCCCGCGGCCGTCCAGTAGTCCCACGGCCGCAGGTCCATCTGCGCTTCCGCGGCGAGCACCGCGGCCTCGTGGTCGCCGGGATAGCGCTGCGCCAACGAGGCCATTGCGGCGGCATACGCCGAATCGAGCGCCGCACGGTCGGCGGGCGGGACCGCGGCGTACCGCGCGGCGAGCGCGTTCAGGAACGCGCGCTCGCGGTCCGACGCGCGATGCTGCACCGCGAGCGCACGCTGGAGCGCCGCGTACGCCGCCACGCCCGAGGCGGAGTCCATCGGCAGGTTGATGTTGGGGCCCCAGGCGAGCGCTTCACCCCAGAAGCACATCGCGCACGATGGATCGAGGCGCTCATCCTGGCGCAGGGGTTCGCCGGGACGTCCGTCGACGCGATCCTCGAGCGGACGGGGCTCACCAAGGGGGCGTTCTTCCACCACTTCGCCTCGAAGCAGGAGCTGGCGCGCGCGCTCGTGGAGCGCTACGCGACGGCGGACATCGAGCGGCTCGAGCGCACGATCGAACGCGCGGAGCGGCTGCACCGCGATCCGCTGCAACAGGTGCGGATCGTGCTCGGGCTCTACGAAGAGATGGCGGAGGCGCTCCCGGATGCGACGCAGGGGTGCCTGCTCGCGTCGTACCTCTACGAGGCGCAACTGTTCGACGACGGGATCCACGAGGTGATCCGCGCCAACGTCGCGCACTGGCGGGCGCGCCTCGGCGAGAAGCTGCGCGCGGCGGCGAAGCGGCACCCGCCCCGGCTCGCGGCCGACCTCGACGATCTCGCCGACATGGCCACCGTCATCGTCGAGGGGGCGTACGTGATGGCCAAGGCGACGAAGGAGCCGACGGTCGTCGCCCGGCAGCTGCGCAACCTGCGGAACTACATCGAGCTGCTGTTCGGCGCGGACTGACGAGGCGCGCGCACGCGCGGGGCCATCCTCCCCCCGGGGCTCGCGCGCGGAGAGGCAGCTGGCGCGAGACGGCCGGCGCGCGGCTCAGCGCTTGAGCAGCGCGCGGACGGGGGCGCCGTCGGCGCCGATGATGCTCACGGGGAGCGCGAGCAGCTCGTACTCCCCGTCGGGCACGTCGCGGAGGTCCAGGTTCTCGAGGTTGTACGCGCCGCCGCCGAAGAGGGCGCGATGCACGTCCAGCGTCTTGCTCTCGCGGTGATCCACCGACGGCGCGTCCACGCCGAGGAGGACGAGGCCGCGCGCGATGAGCTCCTCCACCGCGCGCACGCTCAACGTCGGCCACGCCTCCGGGAACGCCCCCGCGGCGATCGACCGCCCGGTGCGGAGGAGGAGCCGTTCGATCCGCCCGTCGGGGAGCCCGTCGAGCGCGGCCAGCTCCACGGGGGCGAGCGCGTCGGGCACGGTGCACACGATGGCCGGGCCGACGAACGGGTCGATCGGGAGCTCGTGCGAGGCGGGCCATCCGTCGCGCACGTGGAGCGGTGCGTCGGCGTGGGTCCCGATGTGCGGGCTCAGGGTGAGCGTGGAGAGGTTGACGCTCCCGCCGGTGGCGATCCGGAGCGTCCAGCCGCAGGAGAAGGGGGTGTCCCCCGGCCACTCCGGCGTGGCGGCGCCGAGCGGGATGCTGATGTCGTGCAACATCAGCGGGACGACGACGACCCGAAGAACTTCGACCGCACCTCCCACAGCTCGGGGAAGAAGCGCTGCGACACGGTGCGCGCGAGGTACCGCGCGCCGAGCGTGCCCCCGGTGCCGGAGGTGCTGGGGCCGATGATCCGCTCGACGAGCTGCACGTGCAGGAACCGCCAGCGCGCGAAGGCTTGCTCGTACTGCAGCAGCTCCTCGGCGAGCATGAGCAGGTCCGACGGCTCCGGCGCCGAGTACACCTTCTCGAGCGACGTCCCGCGCCGCGCGAGGAGGTCGAGGAACAGCGCCTGCAGCGTGGGGCGCTCGAGCCACCGGCGCACGAGCTCCGGCGGCTCCCCATGCTCGGCGATCGCGTGGAGGAAGTGTTGCTCGCGGAGCCCCGACGCCGCCTCAATCGCGCGGAACTGCGCGCTCTGCGAGCCGCTGGAGCTGCCCAGGTAGCCGCGGAACTGCGCGAAGCGCTGCGGCGGGAGCGTGTCGAGCGCGGAGAGCTGGTCGGTCACGATGCGCACCAGCGCGTTGAGCCGCTTCACGGCGAACACCGCGCCCGGGACATCGCTCCCCTCGAGCGCGCGCACGAGCGCTTCCAGCTCGTGCAGGATCACCTTGAACCAGAGCTCACTCGCCTGGTGCACGACGATGAACAGCAACTCGTCCGGGTGCTCCGGCTGCGAGAGCGGACGCTGGAGCGAGAGGAGCTCGTCGAGGGCGAGGTAGCTGGGGTAGCTCAGCGCGGCGTCGGCCGGGCGCGGGGTGCCGTGAGTCATCAGAACGTCGAGACCTCCAGCTGCGCGATGTCGTCCACGCGCATGGTTTCGGTGGTGAAAAAGGGCTCGCCGTAGCGGGTCCGGATGAGCGAGCCGTAGTGCGCCGCCTGGTGGCGGACGATCTCGAGGAGGGGCTCGCCGTTGGGGTAGACCTCCCCCGCCTGCACGACCCCGGTGAACTGCGAGGCGTACGCGCGGATCGCCTCCAGCTTCTGCTCGAAGACATCGGAGATGTCGACGACGAAGGTGGGCTTCACGGGGTCCTCGCGGTACGTGATACAATGGACCACCTTGCGCGGGCGGTGCGGGGGGACCGTGGGGTCGACCTTGGCC
>JADGGM010000422.1 GCA_019689955.1 Gemmatimonadaceae bacterium | reverse complement strand
GAACTCTTGTCGGCAAAACGAGCCCCTTCAACAACTTCCCTGCCCCCCTCAAACGCCACCGACTCCCGATGGCCCGATCCCCACCTCCTCACCTCCGCTCGGCCGACCGGCGAAACGAACCAGCGTCAACCCATCGAAGTCCACTGGCGCTCGTCGGTTTTGGCCGATCGACTCGAACGAAAAGCCCGAATCCGTAGGCGTCGCCCAGGCGATCACCGCCGACCCGTCACCGATCAACGCTGCAACTTCGCCCCAAATGCGTTCGCGAGTACGCGCCGAGTAGACGCCGACGTACACCCCGGCTCGCACTTCGGCCAACCAGAGTGACAGCCGTCCCCGGAGCCGCGGCGGGGCATTCTCAACCACGATGACCATCATCGCCAGACACTGCCTCGGGCAAGGCCGGCGGCTGCCCCTCGGGCGCTTCCGCCGGCGGACTAATCCCGCTCGCCGCCAGGAGCTCGCCGATCGTCGGAATGATTCGCTCCAGCAGGTTGGTCCGCCGGAATGCGTCGCGGCACGCGATCCGCACTTCACGCTCGACCGACCGGCCGCTCTTCCCCTCTCGCTCCAACCGGGCCGCCACCGAAAACGCCGCCGGAACCACCGTCTCGAACTTGAAGATGTCCGCAATGTCGTACACGAAGCTCAGCGGTTTGCCGCGATGCAGAAACCCGATGGCCGGCGCGTACCCTGCCGCCAGCACCGCAGCCTCGCACAACCCATAGAGACAAGCAGTTCCCGCGGAAAGGCACCGATTCGGCAGGTCGGCCGCCTCCCACGCCTCGGGGTCGTACCGACGCCCGTCCCACTGAACACCGTGAACACGCGCGAGCTGCTGGTACATGTGCCTCACGCGCGCCCCCCCGATACCGCGCAACTGATCGACCGAGCGCCGCGCCGGCGGCTCCTCGCCAAACCGCATCGCGTACATGGCACGCACCACGCGCAACCGAGCAGTGTCGTCAAGGGCAGCTCGGGCCTGATAGAGCAGCCGATCCGCACGCGCTCCACCCGGCTGCCCGGCCGCGTACACCCGCACGCCAGCCTCCCCGATCCACACCAGGAGGCATCCCACTCGCGCGGCGAGGGCCACTGCCGCATGTGTGATACGTGTGCCAGGCTCCAACATGAGACAGGCCAGCCCCCCAACGGGGATCTGCACTCGAACCCCGCGGTCATCCACGAGCACGAACGCACTGTCGATCACATCGATCTGCCCGTACTCCAGAAACACGATCGCCGCACGATCCTTGATCGGGATCGGGCGCAAGGGGACGTAAGGCGTCTCGGCCACGATCGCACCTCAGACACGACGAATCAACATGAGGCCACAACCAAACGCCTTTGCCCGCCCGAATCCACGAGCGACCGCTTCGAGGAAGCAGTCGGGATCCTGTACCACAAGCACCCCCTCGAGATCAAGCACGCCAACGGCTGCCAATGATCCCTGGCGGTCGATGCGCATGGTCCGATGCCCAAGCACCCGCAGCAATGTCCCGCCGTCATCGCCATCGCGCCCGCCATCCGGGCCGTCGCCGCCCGTCCGGTCGATCTCCGCGGCGGGGTCCGCAGCGGCAAGCGAAAAGCCACTTTTCGTGCCCTGCGCCACAAGCCACCGTCGTGCCGCCTCGCGGATGACACGCGCTCGCGCCGCCCGGCGTGCGGTCCGGTCAATGCTGTGCAACGCGTCCATCACAATGTCGCACGGCTTGCCACGTCGACCGGGACCACCCCCGCGTGCCACGGTCGCATTGACACGCAATGTGAATGCAAGGCGATCACCTGCCGCCAGCGCCGGCGCGAATGGTTTGGGCTCGTCGAGCTCGAAGAGCCCGTGTCGGTCCACCGGCACACGCCGCGAAAGGAGATAGTACACCCCCCGATCGGCCTCGCGCCAAAGAAAATCGCGTGCGCGCTCCGGCGAATCTCCAAATAACGTCCACACGAGCTTGTGGCCTGCCATGAGGCGCGCGGAATCGTCGCTTGGGAGCAGCATCGACCGCAGCGCCCGGGCGGGTGCTGTCCGACAGAGCGACGCCCGCGTGAAGTAGAGGGGAGACATCATGCCTGGGCCTCCCGTGGTACAGGTGAAGGTGCTGCCGGCGGCCGGAACAATCCGATCTCGACTTCCCGCTCACGAAACTGCCACCGCGCACGGTCAGCGTGCGCGTCCCGGCGCACCTCACGTCGGAGGTGCGCGAGTCCGCTCTCAAATCCATCACAGGGGTCATGGGCGACCTCTGCGACGGCACCGCCGGCCGAGACGAGAGCTCCGTCGATCACTCCCCCTGGGAGCGGTTCCCGCCTCGCCAGCGCATCTGCGAGCGTCGCCGCCGACACGATGCTAGGCGCCAGCGGCAGGCCGAGCGGATTTGCCTTGCGGCCGGCGTAAAGTACGAACTTCGGTCGCTGCATTGCCGCCGCGAGCTCGGGGAGCGGCCATCGCGCTCCGGCACGCGCCCATACCGCTGCCGTCGCCAGCGCGTCCTGCCGGTAGCCGCGGCGCGAGAGGACCGTCTCGCGCGGTCCCGCCTCGAGAAGGGCAGCGCGCGTGGCCGGCCGAAGCTTCTTGACGATTGATGCGGCGACAGTCTGCGCCGTGTGAAAGTCGGTGAGCGGACTTCCCGCCACGTCGAGCCTGACCGCGACTCCGTACTGTTCATCGAGTGCATCGTGTGCTGCCTGGTCATCGCGCCGAATGCCCAACGCCGCCGCGATGAGCCCGAGCACCGCGGAACGGCTCGGACGATCCCAGCTGCTACGCACCTCGCCAACCGCGATCGCCCCCCAGCTCGCGAGCGGTGCGTACACGGTGAAGAGAAGGAACGGCGTCACGCGTACACCCCTGCAGCGAAGCCGATCACATCGGCCAACGTCCCGCTCACGTCGTCCGGGCTCACGCGGAGCGTGACGCGCTCGTCCGCGCACGCACCATACGCTCGATCCAGGTTGTCGCAGAAGCTCATGAGGCGGTCGATCGACCCGGTCACAACGTCTCCGTCGCCCTCGCGCGCACCGACCGGCTTGAGGAACGCTGCGGCGAGCGTCCGCGGTTGCTGCGCCCCCCGCTCCGCCAGCACGAACGACGCTCGCGCCCGCGACGCGAAGCTCGCCTGCTTGCCGCGCGGCGCCACCGTGGCCGCACATTCGACGAGCGCCCCCAACGCTTCCCTCGCCAACTGCGTGTTTCCGCCGAGGTTCTGTGCGAGCAGGTCGCAGTCCACGCAGGCGTACAAGTAGAAGAGGCCGGCCCCGTACTCCTGCACGCCGATGAACGATGTCCCTGAGTCCTCCTCTCGCTCGGCCGGATTCTTCAGATCGTCCACGGCCACGTAGTAGTCATCTTCGACGACCGCCCGGTGCGTCGTCAGCGCGTGGGCGACCTGGACCGCAGCCTCGCGATTGTAGGTGGGGTTGTCAGCCAGCATGCGCCCGAACATGGCCACGTCGGCTGCCGTATCTGTGGCGACGAGCAATGCGTCGGCGCTCGGGGCGATCGTTTCACCAGCGAGGGCGCGATCTGCGAGCGCGCGAGCGCGCGCGAGCTCCTCCGGCGTGATGAACGCGAGCTGCTTGATGAACGTCGGATCTCGCCCCTCCTTGTCCTCGAGCTTACCGAATACCCCGGCGATCTGCTTTGCCACTGCTTCCGCCGGCTCCTGGGCCATCCCGCGCTCCATGAGGTAGCGGCGGATCTCAGCACCAAGG
>JADGGM010000421.1 GCA_019689955.1 Gemmatimonadaceae bacterium | reverse complement strand
TGGGGGAGGTTGTCGAGGAGGGCGTCGGCGGGGCGGGCGGGGGGGTCGTAGCCGGCGCCGCGGGGGGGGTCGCTCAGGTTGTTCGAGGGGATGAATCGGAACAGCTCGCGGATCGCGTTGAGGCACCCCATCTCGGAGTCGTACGTGAAGTGCGCGACGCCGGAGGTGCTGGCGTGCGTGTCCGCGCCCCCCAACTGCTCCATGGTCACGTCCTCGTGCGTCACCGTCTTCACGACGTTCGGCCCGGTGACGAACATGTACGAGGTCCCGCGCACCATGTAGATGAAGTCGGTGATCGCCGGGGAGTACACGGCGCCGCCGGCGCACGGCCCGAGGATGGCCGAGATCTGCGGCACCACGCCGGAGGCGAGCGTGTTGCGCAGGAAGATGTCGGCGTAGCCCCCGAGCGACACGACGCCGTCCTGGATGCGCGCGCCGCCCGAGTCGTTGAGCCCGATCACGGGGGCGCCGTTGCGGACGGCGAGATCCATGATCTTGCAGATCTTCTGCGCGTGCATCTCGGAGAGCGAGCCGCCGAAGACCGTGAAGTCCTGCGAGAAGACGTAGACCAGCCGCCCCTCGATCCGCCCGTACCCGGTGACAACGCCGTCGCCGAAGAGCTGCTGGCCGTCGCTCCCGGCGTCGGCGGACCGGGGAGTCACGAACCGGTCGAGCTCCACGAAGGTCCCCTCGTCCAGGAGCACGTCGAGCCGCTCGCGTGCCGACAGCTTCCCCTTGCGATGCTGCGCCTCGAGGCGCGCGGCGCCCCCTCCCAGCTCCGACTCGGCGCGACGGCGCTCGAGCAGCTCGAGTTTCTCTCGCATGGTCATAACGAGCATAAGCTAGCGCGCCGCCGGGCGTGCTTCCAGATGCGGGCTCGGCGCTCCGCAGTGCCGGATGCGAAACGCCCCGCCACGTGCGTGGCGGGGCGCTCGCTCGAGTCGCAGTGCGCGCGCGGCGTCAGGCGCCGTGGTCGCCGTGCTCCGCGTCGTGCCCGTGCTCCTCCTCCATCGGGATGACCTTGGAGGGGGTCTCCGGACGCGGCGGCTGCTCCTCGGGCACGTGCGTGACCGCGAGGACGATGCGCCGGTGGATCGGATCGACTTCGAGGATGCGCATGTCGAGGTTCATCCCCTCGTACGCGACGTCCGCCGGGTTCGTGACCGCCTTCCCCATGTTGAGCTGGCTGATCGGGACGAACCCTTCGATGTCGTTGCCGATGTCGACCACGACGCCCTTGTCCATCAGGCGCGCGACCTTCCCGCGCAGCTCGGTGCCGACCGGGTAGGTCTCACCGATGCGCAGCCACGGATCCTCGGTGGCCTGCTTGAGGCCGAGCGAGATGCGCTTGTTCTCCGCGTCGATGTTGAGGATCACGACGTCGACCGTGTCCCCCTTCTTCACGACCTCCGACGGGTGCTGGACGCGCTTGGTCCACGACATGTCGGAGATGTGGATCAGGCCATCGATGCCCGGCTCGATCTCCACGAACGCGCCGAAGGAGGTGAGGTTGCGCACCTTCCCCGAGATCCGCGTGCCGACCGGGTACTTGTACGGGAGCACGACCCACGGATCCTGCTCGGTCTGCTTCATGCCGAGCGAGATCTTCTCCTCGGCCGGGTCCACCTTGAGCACGACGGCCTCGATCACCTCACCGATCGAGACGAGCTTCGAGGGGTGGCGGACGTTGCGCGTCCAGCTCATCTCGCTGATGTGCACGAGCCCCTCGATCCCGGGCTCGAGCTCGATGAACGCGCCGTAGTTCGTGATCGAGACGACCTTGCCGTGCACGCGGGTGCCGACCGGGTACTTCTCGGCCACGTCCTTCCACGGGTAGCTCTGGAGCTGCTTGAGGCCGAGCGAGATGCGCTCGCGCTCCCAATCGATGTCGAGGATCTTGACCTCGAGCTCCTGCCCGATGTGGACGAGCTCGGAGGGGTGCGAGATCCGGCCCCACGACATGTCGGTGATGTGCAGCAGCCCGTCGACCCCGCCGAGGTCGATGAACGCACCGAAGTCGGTGATGTTCTTCACCACGCCCTTGCGGACCTGGTCCTTCTCGAGCTCCTTCATCAGCTTCTCGCGCTTGCCGGCGCGCTCGACCTCGAGGATCACGCGGCGCGAGACGACGATGTTGCGGCGGCGCTTGTTGAGCTTGATGATCTTGAACTCGTACTTCTGGCCGAGCAGCTCATCGATGTTCGGCACGCGGCGCAGCGCGATCTGCGAGCCGGGGAGGAAGGCATCGACCCCCATGAGGTCGACGACCACACCGCCCTTGATCTTCTTGACGAGCGTCCCTTCGACGGGCTGGTCGTTCTCGTAGGCCTGGCGGATGCGCTCCCACACGCGCATGAAGTCCGCCTTCTTCTTCGAGAGGACGACCGAACCCTCCTGGTCCTCGAGGTGCTCGAGGAGAACCTCGACCTCGTCGCCCGGCTTCAGGTCCGGGTGATCCTTGAACTCCTCGAGCGGCACCGCGCCCTCGGATTTGAAGCCGATGTCGAGGATCACCATGTTGTCCCGGATCTCCAGGACTTTGCTCTTGACGATCTCCCCCTCGTCGATGGATGCGAGCGTTCCAGCGTACAGCTCGATCATCCGCTGCTCTTCCTCGGGGGAATACTCGTCCTCATCCCACCGGTTGTCACCGTGGGCCAGCAGGCGCAGCGTGCTCTTTTCCTGATCCCGCCGGGTGGCCGTACCGGTCACGGGCCTTTCTTCGAGCTCGGGCATACCGAAGCGATTCTCCTGACACGCGGATTTTTAGGCTCGCCGCGCCGAGTCAAAGGGTGGCAGTCTCCGTCAGGCGCGACCAGAGTTGGCGGCGCCAAGCGGAAATGCGTCGGAACCGTTAAACATAGTATCCGAAAGACAGTTAGTGCAACACCCTTCGACCAGATTCCGAGCCTTCCGGCACCCCGTCCCCGGGGTCAGAGCACCCGCGCCAGCGCGACGATCCGCTCCACCTGCTCTTCCTGCGTCAGGTACGTCGTGTCGATGAGCACGGCATCCTTCGCCTGGACGGTCTGTGTCGCGTCCCGCGCATCGCGTTGCACCAGCCGTTCGGTCTCCTCGGCGATCTCCTCGTCCGTGGGGGCCCGGCCGAGTCGCTGGATCAGCCGCCGCCGGGCCCGCTCCCACGGGTCGGCCACGAGAAAGATCTTGAGGTCCGCGTCGGGGAAGACGACGGTGCCGATGTCGCGCCCGTCGACGACCACGTTGCGCCGGTCCGCCGCGGCCCGCACCTGCGCGTTCACCCACTCCCGCACCCGCGGCATCTGCGCAACGCGCGAGACGTGCTGCGTGACCGCCGCCCCCCGAATCGCCTCCCCGAGCTCGACCCCGCGGAGACAGGGGGCGAACGAGACGCCCCCGGCCGGCTCGAGTGTCACTTCACGCACCGCCGCCAGCACGGCATCCTCGGTCCACCGCGTCACGTCCTCCTCCCGCTCGAGCATCGCCGCGGTCGCGGCCCGGTAGAGCGAGCCGGAGTCGACGTGGAGGAACCCCAATCGCTGGGCCACCCACTGCGCCGTCGAGGATTTCCCCGAGGCCGCGGGGCCGTCGATCGCCACCACCAGCGGTGCGCCCGGCGGACGAATCCGCGGGGTGTACGGGGCGGTGGGGGTCGCGCTCACGCTCGGCGGCGCGGGGGGGCGAGCATCGCGCGGCGCATCGGCCATCACGCGACGATGACCCCTCGCAGATC
>JADGGM010000420.1 GCA_019689955.1 Gemmatimonadaceae bacterium | reverse complement strand
TCGCCTGATAGTGGGGGTCGCCGTTCGGGTGGTCGCTTCCGTGGCCCGGCTCGGCCGTCAGCCCAGCCGCGCGATGCCGCCTGCCCGGAGGAACGCCGGGCAGGGCGGACAGCGCCATGGGGGGAAGGAGGGAGCGCGCTTGCGCTAGCCGGAGATGAGGTCCGCGATCGTGATGGTGAAGCCGGGGATCACCTCTCCGCCGTCGAGGGGTTCGTTCCAGGGGACGACTTCGGCGGGCACGTCGGCGCGGTAAACCACGACGTGTTTGGCTCGGGGATCGACCACCCATATCAGGCGTGCGCCGGCCGCAAGGTAGTCGGCGACCTTCTCGCGGATCTGACGACGGGTGTTGCTCGGGGACAGGACCTCGATCACGAGGTCCGGTGCGCCCTCGAGGTATGTCTCGTCAATCTGATCCGGGGAGAGCCTTGCCCGACTCACGAACGAGATGTCGGGGCCGCGCACCGTGTCAGGGGCGCGCTGAAGCACGCAACCGCTCTCGACGACGACGGTTCCGAGCGCACGTTGCTTCACGTACGCAGCGAGCGGCGCGGCGATGGCCATGACCGCTGCTCCGTGCCGGAAGCTCGGAGGCTCGTAGATGACCAGCTCCCCCCGAACGAGCTCGCAATATTCTGCGCCGGAGTAAACGAGGAGCTCTTCCGCCGTCATGGGCGAACGTGCGCGTTGGATCATGTGCACCTCTGGCATTGGCGTGATCGGTTGAAGGTCGGCTCCCCCGATCCATACGCTCGGCCAGGTGCAACGCGCAATGGCGAAACATTGCACGCGCAACGTCGTTACCGGCGGCCGCCCACCGTCGCCGCGACGTCAGCGCTCCTGCGATGCTCCGGTGTGCGCCGAGGAAAGCGCCGCCGTCGCCGCCGAGAGGAGCTCGGCGGGCGCGTGGACCAGGGTGAGTGAAAACACTTCACCGAACGCGCGCCCCACCTCGTCCATGACCGCGTCGAGCGATGGCGCGGCGCCCCCGAGCTCGCGGGCGATCGAGGTCATCACCACCCCGTCGATCCCGCACGGCACCATGAGATCGAAGTACGAGAGGTCCGTCGTGACGTTGAGCGCGAAGCCGTGCCACGTCACCCAGTCGCGCGCGTGCACGCCGATCGAGGCGATCTTCCGCCCGCGCGTCCACACGCCGGTGTACCCGGTGTTCCGTTCCGCGGGGATCGACCACGCGGCGAGCGCGCGGATGAGCACTTCCTCGACCTGGCGGAGGTACCAGTGCAGGTCGCGGCGGTGGCGTTTGAGGTCGATGATCGGGTAGCCGACGAGCTGTCCCGGCCCGTGGAAGGTGACATCGCCGCCGCGTTCGACCTCGAACAGCTCGACGCCGCGCGCGGCGAGCTGCGCGGCCGGCGTCGTGAGGTGCTCCGCCTTCGCCGAGCGTCCGAGCGTGACGACCGGCGGGTGCTCCATGAGGAGGAGCACGTCTTCCGGGATGTCGCCCGCGATGCGCGAGCGTGCGACGGCGCGCTGGGCGTCGAGCGCCTCGGCGTACGGCACCACACCGAGGCGCGAGACCCAGAGCGCCGCCGCGTCAGGCATGGATCATCCTGCCGAGCGAATCCAGCGCGGCCTCGGCGATCGCCTCGGAGAGCGTGGGGTGCGCGTGGATCGCCAGGTCGACTTCCTCGACCGTGAACTCGTTCTCGCGCGCGACGGCCAGCTCGTGGATCAGCTCCGTGGCGTGCGCGCCGATGATGTGCGCGCCGAGGATCTCCCCGTACTTCGGGTCGCTCAGGATCTTCACGAACCCCTCCGTCTCCCCCGCGGTACGCGCGCGACCGCTCGCCGAGAAGGGGAACTTCCCCACCTTGTACGGAACCTTCTTCTCCTTGAGCGCCTGCTCCGTGGCGCCGATCGATGCGACCTCGGGGTGGCAGTACGTGGCGTTGGGGATGTTGTCGTAGTTCACCAGGTGCACGTGCGGGAGCCCGGCGATCACCTCCGCGGCGACGATCCCCTCGCGCTGTCCCTTGTGCGCGAGCATCGGCGGGCCGGCCACGTCGCCGATCGCGTAGATCCCCTTCACCGACGTCTCCATCCGCTCGTTGACTTTGATGAAGCCGCGCTCCGTGAGCTGCACGCCGACGTCTTCGAGCCCGATCCCCTGCACGTTGGGCGCCCGCCCGGCCGCGACGAGCACCTTTTCCACGGTGAGCTCCTTCTTCTCCCCGCCGGCCTCGACGGCGAGCGTCACCGAGTCCTTCCCCACCTTCGCGCCCGTGATCTTGGCGCTGGTGATCGCGTCGATCTTCCGCTTCCGGAACGCGCGCGCGAGCTCGGCCGACACCTCGGCGTCCTCGAGCGGGAGGAGGGTGGGGAGCACCTCGATGATCGTCACCTGCGTGCCGAACGCGTTGAAGACGTCCGCGAACTCGCACCCCACGGCGCCGGCCCCGATCACGGCCATCGTCTTCGGCGCCCGCTCGGCGACGAGCACGTCGTCCGAGGAGAGGACGGTCGACTTGTTGAGCTCCAGCCCGATCTGCGGGAGGCCGCGCACGCGCGAGCCGGTGGAGATCACGATCGCTCGCTTGGCCTCGTGCTTCTCCTCCTTGCCGTCGGCGCCCTTCACGCTCACGGCGTTCTTCCCGGCGAGCTTCGCGGTCCCCTTGATCCAGGTGATCTTGTTCTTCTTGAAGAGGAACTCCACCCCCTTGGAGTTCTGCTGGCTCACCGCGCGCGAGCGTTGCATCGCGACGCCGTAGTCGAACGAGACGTCTCCGACGTTCACACCGAAGTCCTTGGCGTGCCGCACGCGGTTGGCGAGGGAGGCGCTCTCCAGGAGCGCCTTGGCGGGGATGCACCCCCACAGCACGCACGTGCCGCCGAGCCCTTCGCGCTCGACCACCGCCGTGGAGAGTCCGAGCTGCGCGCACCGAATCGCGCCCACGTAGCCGGCGGGGCCCCCGCCGATGAAGATCACGTCGTACGAAGCCATGAGGGGATGGTCAGAGGTTCAGGGTAGAGGGCGTCAGTAGACGAGCATCAGCGGGTTCTCGAGCATCCGCTGGAGCGTTTGCAGGAACTTGGCGCCGGTCGCGCCGTCGACGACGCGATGGTCGCAGCTCATGGTGAGGCGCATACGCTTGCGCACCACGACGGCGCCATCGGCCACCACGGGCTTCTCCTCGAGCGCGCCGACGGCGATGATCCCCACCTCGGGTGGGTTGATGATCGCGGTGAACTGGTCGATCCCGAACATCCCGAGGTTCGACACGGAGAACGTCGACCCGGTGTACTCTTCGGGGGTGAGCTTCCGTTCGCGCGCGCGCTTGGCGAGCTCACGCGCTTCCTCGGAGATCTGGCGCAGCCCTTTCCGGTCGGCATCGAAGATGACGGGGGTGATGAGCCCGTCCTCGATGGCCACCGCCATGCCGAGGTGCACGCGGTTGAAGGTGCGGATCCGATCGCCGAGCCAGTGCGCGTTCACCTCGGGGTGCTGGGCGAGCGCGGTGGCGACGGCTTTGAGGATGATGTCGTTGTACGAGACCTTGAACGCGTCGCCCATGGCCGCCATCGCTTGCCGCATCTCGGCGGCGCGCGTCAGGTCCACCTCCATCGTGAGATAGAAGGTGGGGATGGGCCCGATCGACTCGGCGAGGCGGCGCGCGATGGTCTTGCGGATCTGCGTGAGGGGGACGTCCTCGTAGTCGGGGACCGCGCCCGCCGCGAGCGGTGCGCGGGCGGC
>JADGGM010000419.1 GCA_019689955.1 Gemmatimonadaceae bacterium | reverse complement strand
GTCGGCGAGCGTGTGCACCGTCTCGTCGGTCAGGGCGGCCCAGTCGATCGGCGTCGCCGGCTGGGGCGCGCCGCTCTGCGCCGCGGCGGGGGCGGCGGGCACGGCCGCGAGGGCGAGGAGGGCAGGGAGGAGTGCGAGGGAGTGACGCATGGTTCAGGGTGGGTGAAGACGTGGAACGCGAGGCCCCCCAAATCGAGCGCGCCGGTACGGGGGTGCGCAATCCCCCGGCCGCACCCGAAACCGGCCTCCCGTCCGTGCCGTAGGGCGAGGCGGCACGACTCTCCATGGAGCCTCCGCCGCATGTTGTTGCCGATCGCCCTCGCCGTCGCGCTCCAGACGGGCGCGCCCCCGCAACGCAGCGCCCACGCCGACACCACGCCCCCCATCGACACCGCCGCCGCCGCGCGCGCCGATTCCGTGCGCGACGCCGTCCATCGACATGCGCACCGCGTCGCGCTCACGCGGGCGCTCGTCGCCTCGGCGTACCGCGACGGACGCGCGCGGTCGCTGATCACGCGCGCCCGGGCCGCGCGGTTCCGGCAGGACTCCTCGCTGTTCAGCTACGATGCGACGTCCAAGCAGCGGATGACGGTGGGGCTGAGCTTCCGGAGCGCAGGGCGCGAGCGGATGCTCTTCCGCAGCGAGGGCGCGTCGCGCGTGCGGTGGCAGCAGGGGAGCGGGGTGCGCATCGACGTGATCGCCGCGCGCACCGCGTTCCCGATGCTCTTCCCCGGCGCGCGCGTCCTCACGGACATGTTCGACGACGAGGCGATCCCGTACTTCCCGGGGCGCGAAGGGCTCTTCCCCCTGGCCGGCGTCCGCAGCGTCACGCAGACGGGCGAAGGGGTGTTCATCCACCCGCTCGACCACGACGCCGAAGCGTACTACCAGTACGAGACCGGCGACTCGGTCGTCTTCCGCCTCCCCGACGGGAGCCGCATTCGCCTGCGCGAGGTGAAGGTGATCGCCCGCGAGCCGCGGCCGGACGTCGTCGTCGGCTCGCTCTGGTTCGACGTGGCCTCGGCGCACCTGGTGCGCGCCGTGTTCCGCCCCGCGGCGCCGTGGGACATCGTGCGCTACGTGAAGGAGGAGGACTCCACCGCGTTCGATGACGTCCCACGTTTCGTGCGCCCGCTCATCTTCCCCATGGTGGCGAACGTCGAAGCGTTCACCGTGGAGTACGGGCTGCACGACCAGCGGTGGTGGCTGCCGCGCCTGCAGACGGTCCAGGGGCGCGTGCGCGCGGGGTTCACGCACGCCTCCTTCTCGCTCGAGGAGAGCTTCCGGTACACCGTGGTGAACGGCCCCGACTCGCTCCCGCCCATCATCGCCACCGCGGCCGAGAGCGACTCCGCGCGCCGCGCCGCCTTCCGGGCGCACCGCGACAGCATCCGCCTGGCCCGGCGCTCGCACCACGGCCACGAGTCCGATGACGACGATTTCCGCGGCCTCGACTGCCCGCGCGGCGACACGCTCGTCGAAACGCGCCTCCGCTACCACGGCACCCTCCCCGTGGCGATCCACGTCCCCTGCGACACCGCGGCGCTCCTCCACTCCCCCGAGCTCCCGGGGTCGATCTACGCGTCGGGCGAGGAGACGTTCGACCTCGCCGAGCGCGACCAGTTGGTGAAATCGCTCACGCTCTCCCTCCAACCCGCGTGGCACCCGCTCGCGCCGACGGTGCACTACGGGCTCGATCGCGGGCTCATCCGCTACAATCGCGTGGAAGGGCTTTCCCTCGGCGTGAACGTGGAGCAGGTGTTCGGTGCGGGGTTGGTGGGGGAGGCCACGGCGCGGATCGGGACCGCGGACCTGTCGCCGAACGCGGAGCTGGAGGTGCACCGGAGCAACGGGCGGCGCACGGTGGGGCTCGCGGTGTACCGGCGGCTCGTCTCCGCGAGCGATTGGGGCGATCCGTTCAGCTTCGGCAGCTCGGTCTCGGCGTTCCTGTTCGGCCGCGACGATGGGTCTTACTACCGGAGCTGGGGGGCGGAGCTGACCGGCGTCCGGCAGAGCGGGGCGCAGCTCTCCTGGCGCCTCTTCGCCGAGCGGCAGGGGAACGCGCCGGTGGAGACCAACGTGTCGCTCCCGAACGCGCTCCACGACCACGAGTTCATCCCGAACGTCGAGGCTGCCCCCGCGTCGGCGTTCGGCGCGTCGCTCGCGTTCCGCGATGCGTACGGGCTCGACCCGCGCGGCTGGCGTCTCCAGCTCGACACGCGCGCCGAGGGCGCGACCGGCACGTTCGACTACGCGCGCGGCGCCCTCGACGCCACCCTCTCGCACAGCCTCGGCCCCCGGCTCGACGGCGCGCTCACCGCGAGCGGCGGGACCTCGGGCGGGCACCTCCCGCCGCAGCGCTTCTGGTACCTGGGCGGCCCGCAGACCGTGCGCGGCCAGGACGCGGGGACGCGCGCCGGGAACGCGTACTGGTTCGGCCGCGCCGAGGTGGGGTACGCCGTCGTCGCCGCGCGCCCGACGCTCTTCTTCGACATCGGGTGGGCCGGAAACCGCGACGACTGGGCGCACCCCGGCCGCCCGATCACCGGCGCCGGCGCCGGTGCGTCCTTCCTCGATGGCCTCATGCGTTTCGACGTCGCCCGCGGGATCCACTCCGACAACGGGTGGCGCGTGGACTTCTACCTCGACGCGCGCTTCTGACCGCCACGCGCGCGCCGCTTGCGGCGCGCCGCCGTGCGCCGACATGTTCACGCATCCCTTATCACGGCAAGGTGGCCCATGGGCATGTGGCAGGAGTTCAAAGCGTTCTTGATCAAGCAGAACGCCATCGCCTTGGCGATCGCGGTGGTGATCGGCGCGGCGTTGAACACCCTGGTGCAGTCGATCGTCAACGACTTCATCATGCCGATCGTGTCGGTCATCACGCCCGGCGGCGCGTGGCAGCAGGCGACGCTCAACATCGGTCCACTCAAGTTCGGCATCGGCAACTTCCTGAGCGCGCTGCTCAACTTCTTCATCATCGGCTTCGTCGCGTGGCGCATCAGCAAGGTTTTCATGCGGCCGTCGCCGCCCCCTCCGGGACAGGCGCCGGCCACCAAGCCGTGCCCCTTCTGCCGCATGACCGTCGACTCCGCCGCCACGCGGTGCGCGTACTGCACGAGCGAGCTCGCCGCCACCACCGTCGCCTGACGCACGACGACGCCGGGCCGCACGCGCGTCCGCGCGGCCCGGCGCCCGCGCTTCGAGCGAGCGTTTGGAAACACCGGCGCATCCCGAATCGTTTGGAGTCCGGGTTATCTTTCAGGCATGCAACACGCCCGACCGACGATTTCGACTCGAGCCAGGAACTGATCGATGCGCCGTACGATGTGCAAGTCCAAGATCCACCGTGCCGTGCTCACCGGCGCTGATCTGCATTACGAGGGGAGTCTCACCCTCGATCCGGTGCTCATGGAAGCCGCCGATATTCTGCCGTTCGAGAAGGTGCAGGTCGTGAACGTGAACACCGGCTCGCGCCTGGAGACGTACGTGATCGAAGGGGAGCGCGGGAGCGGCACGATCCAGCTCAACGGTGCCGCGGCGCGCCTGGGCGCGGCGGGCGATCACGTAATCGTGATCAGCTACGCCGACTACGAGGAGAACGAGCTGCGCAACTTCGAGCCCAAGCTGGTCTTCGTGGACGAGCGCAATCGCATCGCCTCCCCCAAGGTGCGCCGCGCGAAGTAGCCGCGCCCCACGCCCGCGTCCACGCCCCGCCCCGG
>JADGGM010000418.1 GCA_019689955.1 Gemmatimonadaceae bacterium | reverse complement strand
GCCCCCGTCGCTGTACCCTCCGCTGACGCTCGATGTATTTTTCGAGTCTATGTCGACCGAGCTCTCCCCCCAGTACGACCCGTCGGCCCACGAGCCCGCGCAGTACGCGCGCTGGCTCGAGGCCGGGGTGTTCACCGCCAACGCCCAGGACTCGGCGCGCCTGGGCGGACCGCGCACGCCGTTCACCATCGTCATCCCGCCCCCCAACGTCACCGCCGTGCTCCACATGGGGCACGGGCTCAACAACACGGTGCAGGACGTGATCGTCCGCTGGCGGCGTATGGCGGGGGACGAGGCGCTCTGGGTCCCGGGGACCGACCACGCGGGGATCGCCACGCAGAACGTGGTGGAGAAGCAGCTCGCCAGGGAGGGGCTCACCCGCTTCGACGTGGGGCGCGAGGCGTTCGTCGAGCGCACCGTGCGTTTCGTGGAGGAGACGGGGGGGAAGATCCTCGAGCAGCTCCGAGCGCTCGGCGCCTCATGCGACTGGACGCGCACCGCCTACACGCTCTCCCCCGAGCTCACGCGCGCCGTGCGCGAGGCGTTCGTGCGGCTGTACGACGATGGGCTCATCTATCGCGGCCACCGCGTCATCCACTGGTGCCCGCGCTGCCTCACGTCGCTGAGCGATGAAGAGGCGGAGTTCGAGGACACGGCGGGGACGCTGTACCACATCGCGTACCCCGTGGCCGGCGCTCCGGATCGCGCCCTCGTCGTGGCGACGACGCGCCCCGAGACGATGCTCGGCGACGTGGCCGTGGCCGTGAACCCGGACGACGACCGGTACCGCGACCTCGTCGGGACGCACGTGGTGCTCCCGATCGTGAACCGCGAGATCCCGGTGATCGCCGATCCGTACACCGATCCCGCGTTCGGCACCGGCGTGGTGAAGATCACCCCCGCGCACGACGCGAACGACTTCGAGGTCGGCGTGCGCCACGGGCTCCCGAGCCCGGTGGTGATCGACGAGCACGCGGTGGTACGCGAGGTCGCCGACGCGGAGGGGCGCGTCCCCGCCTCCCTCCGCGGGCTCGATCGCTTCGCGGCGCGCGAGCGCATCGTGGAGATGCTCCGCGCCGAGGGGCGGCTGGTGAAGGTGGAGCCGCACCAACACGCCGTGCGCCACTGCTACCGGTGCGACACTGTGGTGGAGCCGCGGCTCTCCGACCAGTGGTTCGTGAAGATGGCTCCCCTCGCCGCGCCCGCGCTCCAGGCCGTGCGCGACGGGACGATCCGCATCCTCCCCGAGCGGTGGGAGGCGGTGTACATCCACTGGCTCGAGAACATCCGCGACTGGAACATCTCGCGCCAGCTCTGGTGGGGGCACCGCATCCCCGTCTGGTACTGCGACGCGTGCGGCGGCGCGCCGATCGTGAGCCGCGAGGATGTGCTGCGCTGTCCGACGTGCGGTGGCCCGGTGCGCCAGGATGAGGACGTGCTCGACACGTGGTTCTCGTCGTGGCTCTGGCCCCTCTCCACCCTCGGCTGGCCGAACGTCGACCACCCCGACTTCCGCGCGTTCTACCCGACGGACGTCCTGGTGAGCGGCCCGGACATCCTGTTCTTCTGGATCGCGCGGATGATCATGGCCGGGTACTACTTTGTGGGACGGGCACCGTACCACACGGTGTACCTCACGGGGATGGTGCGCGACCTCCAGCACCGCAAGATGTCGAAGTCGCTCGGCAACGGGATCGACCCGCTCGAGGTGGTGCAGCGCTTCGGGGCCGACGCGCTCCGCTTCACCCTCGTCGCCGGGATGGGCGTGGGGACCGATGTTATCCTCGACCCCGAGAACCTCGAGCAGTCGTTCGCGCCCGGGCGCAACTTCGCCACGAAGCTCTGGAACATCGGCCGCTACCTGCTCTCGAACCTGGGCGACGAGCCCGTCCCGGCGCTCGACGACATCGACGCGAGCCGCCTCACGCGCGCCGACGCGTGGATCCTCCACCGCCTCGACCGCGCGATCGCGGAGTGCGATGCGGCGCTCGGCCCCGCGCGCCCCGGCGCGTCGCACCACTGGGAGCTGCAGGAGCGCCACGCGGGGCTCCGCCTCAACGAGTACGCCGAGACGGCACGCCGCTTCGTGTGGAACGAGCTCGCCGACTGGTACGTGGAGAGCACCAAGGCGCGCATGGCCGCCGGTGGCCCGGACCGCGATGTCGCGCGCGCCGTGCTCACGCACGCCTTCGACGGCGCGCTCCGCCTCCTGCACCCGGTGATGCCCTTCATCACCGACACACTCTGGCAGCGCCTCCCCGTCCCCGGGCGCGCCGCCGGTGCGCTGCTCCCGCGCGCGCGCTGGCCCCAGGCGCGCGGCGGGGCCGAGGGCGAGCCACGCGCGCAGCAGTTCGAGCTCGTACGCGAGGCGGTGAGCGCGATCCGGCAGGTGCGCGCCGAATACAGCGTCCCCCCCGGGAAATCCATTGACGCCGTGGCCGTGGGCGCGACTCCGGCCGCGCGCGACGTGTTGCGCGAGGAAGCGGCGCTCATCGGCCGGCTCGCCCGCGCCGAGGTGCAGGTGCGCGACGCGGCGCCCACCGCGGCCGCCGCGCACGCGCTGCTCAGCGACAGCTCGCACGTGGTGGTGCCGCTCGCCGGCGCGATCGACGTGGAGAAGGAGCGCACCCGCTTGGAGGGCGATCTGGCGCAGCTCCGGAAGCAGCTCGCCGGGCTCGAGCAGCGTCTCGGGAACGAGCAATTCACCTCGCGCGCCAAGCCCGAGGTCGTGGAAGCGGAGCGCCGGAAGTACCAGGAGTGGTCGGCGCGCCGGGAGCAGCTCGAGAGGAAGGTGAAGGCGCTGTGCGGCGCCTGATCGCCGCGGTCGCGTTCGGCGCGCTCGCGTGCGCACAGATGGGCGCACCGCCGGGCGGGCCGGTCATCAAGGTGCCGCCCAAGCTCGTCGCCGTCTCCCCGGAGAGCGGCGCCGTGAACGTGCGGCCCAAGGAGGTCGAGCTCCAGTTCGACGCGGTGCTGAGCGAGCGCCCCTCGGGGAGCGGCGCCAACGACCTCGCGGGGCTCGTCCTCATCTCGCCCCGCGCAGGCGAGCCGGACGTGGGGTGGCACCGCTCGCGCCTCACGATCAAGGGGAAGCGCGACTGGAAGCCCAACACGGCCTACACCATCACCGTCCTCCCCGGGCTCGCGGACCTGCGCGGCAACGTGCGCAAGGAACCCACCACGCTCACCTTCTCCACCGGCCCCACGATCCCGAACACGGCGATCCGCGGCGTGGTCTTCGACTGGCCCACGGGGCGTCCGGTCGCGGGGGCGATGGTCGAGGCGCTCGCGCACCCCGACACGACCATCGTGTACCTCGCGCGCGCGGACTCGATGGGCCGCTTCACGCTCCCGCACGCGCCCCCGGGCACGTACACGGTGCGCGGGTACAACGACGCGAACAACGATCGCGCGCTCGCCCCGCGCGAGCCGTGGGACAGCGCGCACGTCGCGCTCCAGGACTCGGCGCACGTCGAGCTCCTCGCGTTCATCCACGACACCGTGGGCCCGGGGATCCAGCAGGTGAGCATCCTCGACTCCACGACGCTCCGCGTCACGTTCGACAAGCCGCTCGACCCCGCCCAGCGGATCGACGCGACGCTCGCGAGCCTCACGCGCTCCGACTCGACGAAGGTGCCGCTCGTGCGCGTGGTCGCGGGTCCGGTGTGGGACAGCACCCGCGCGCAGGCCGCGCCCGCGGCCGCCACGCGGGCACTTATACACAACAC
>JADGGM010000417.1 GCA_019689955.1 Gemmatimonadaceae bacterium | reverse complement strand
GTGCAGCTCGTCGATGAACAGGATGATGTTCTTGTTCTGCGCGATCTCGTTCATCACGGCCTTGAGCCGCTCCTCGAACTGACCGCGATACTTGGTCCCGGCGATCACCGCCGCCATGTCGAGCGCCAGCACCCGGTGGTCGCGGAGCGACTCGGGGCACTCGCCGTTGGCGATGAGCTGCGCCAGCCCCTCGACGATCGCCGTCTTCCCGACGCCGGGCTCGCCGATGAGCACGGGGTTGTTCTTCTTGCGGCGCGTCAGGACCTCCATCACCCGCTGGATCTCCTTCGCGCGCCCGATCGTCGGATCGAGCTGCCCCTCGGCCGCGAGCTGCGTCAGGTCGCGGCAGAAGTGGTCCAGCGCGGGGGTCTTCGACTTCTTCTCCCCCTTCGCCTGCTGTGGCGCCGGCGGGCTCCCGGCCTGCGCCGTCGCCCCGCCGGTCTGCGGCATCTCCGTGCCGAGCAGACGGAGCGTCTCCGTCCGCGCGGCGTCGAGGTTCACCCCGGTGTCCGTAAGAACCTGCGCGGCGATCCCCTTCTCCTCGCGCAACAGCCCGAGCAGGAGGTGCTCGGTCCCGACATAGCTGTGGTTCAGCTCACGCGCCTCGCTCATCGCGAGCTCGAGTACCTTCTTGGCGCGAGAGGTATAGGGAAGGTCTGGGCCCGTCGTCTGCGCCGCTTTCCCCTTCTTGACCGTCTCCTCGATCTTCTGCTGAATCTCGTCGAGGTCGACGCTCAAGTTCTGGAGAACGGCCGCAGCAACACCCTCACCCTCGCGGATGAGGCCGAGCAGGATGTGCTCTGTCCCCACGTACTCGTGGTGGAGACGTGCCGCTTCCTCGCGGGCCATCGCGAGGACTTTACGCACACGCTCGGTGAAGTTGTAGCCGTTCATAGGTCCCTCTGGTCCGGGGTCCCCGCCGCGGGGTTCACCCGTTCAATCCTGCTTCATCTGCGAGCAGCTGCCGCACATATCGTGCACGCACGAGATTGGCCTCGCTCTCCGTAAGAGGCCTCCCCTCGGCGTGTGCCAGGTGCGCAGATTGGGAAAAAATCAGGAGCTTGTTGAGGGTGTATACACTCAGGCCGCTGATCAGTTTCAGACCGACGGCCAGTCGTACGCCGCTAAGGTAGTTCATCGCCTCGTCGAACGAGAGGCTTCGGGCGTACCGGAGGGTGCCATACGCTCGCCAGAGCTTGTCTTCAATAATATATCCCGCGTCGCGAAGCAATACCCGCCGCGCGTCTTCCTCTCGCGAGATCACCGTCCGCAGCACGTACATCAGCTGGTCGATGATCTCCTCCTCCGACCGTCCGAGCGTCGTCTGGTTCGAGATCTGGAAGAAGTTGCCGACGACTTCGCTCCCCTCCCCGTAGAGCCCACGGTACGTGAGCCCCATCTGCTGCAACCCGTTCAGGGTCTTCCCGATCTCCTTGGTCAGGACCAGCCCCGGCAAATGTATTAACACCGACGCCCGCATTCCGGTGCCCGTGTTCGTCGGGCAGGAGGTCAGGAACCCGAACTCGGGGTGGTACGCGAAGGGGACGCGGGCCCCAAGCTCCTCGTCGACCCGCTCGATCGCCGCGAAGGCCTCGGCGAGGGCGAATCCGGACCGGAGCGCCTGCAGCCGCAGATGGTCCTCTTCATTTACCATGACGCCCATCCCGTCGCCGAGAAACACCGCGGCGCCGCTGCGGACGGGGTGCTGCTGGTCCAGCCCGGCGAGCTCCTTGCTCACCAGGTGGCGCTCGTGCAGCAGGAGGCGGTCTTCCGGCGGCAGGTCGTCCACCCGCACGAGCAGGTGCGACTCCATGCTCGGCGACGAGTCCACCGCCTCCCGAACCAGGGAGAGGACGCGCAGCCGCTCGCCATCGCGCGCGCGCCCGGGGAAGGCGAACCCCTCCAGGTTCCGCGCCAGCCGGATGCGCGTGGACAGCACGATCCCCGCGTGCTCGCCGGACGCGTCCAGCCAGCTCACGCCGCCGTCGGGGAGAAGGGAGAGGTCCAGCATCACTCCAGCACCTTGATCTGGTCGCGGAGCCGGGCCGCCTCCTCGAACTGCTCCTGCTCGATCGCCCGCCGCAGCCGGTCACGCAGCTCCGCCAGCACCGTCGCCCCTTCCGCCACCCGCGGCAGCGGCGGCTGGTACCGCTTCCCCTGGTGCCGCGAATGCCCGTGCACCCGGCGCAGGAGGTCGCGCAGGCTCGACTCGAAGGCGGCGTAGCAGTACGAGCACCCCAGCCGCCCGGTGTTCTTGAAGTCCCGGAGCGTGCTGGAGCAGAAGGAGCACCGCGAGCTCTCCATCACCGTCGTCGTCGGAAGCTGCTTCTGGACGGCGAGGATGAAGTCGGTGAGCGGCTGTTTGGGCGCGGTGAGCTGCGTCTCGATGCCGCGCTCGGCCGCGCACTTCTCGCACAGGTGCAGCTCGGTGACCCCCTGCGCGTCCGACCGCGTCAGAGTAACCACCGAATCCCGCTCCTTGCAGTTGTCGCAAAGCATCAGGTCACCACCTCGCGTACGTCCGTATCACGCAACCGGCCATCCTCGAGCAGCAGGGTCCGGTCCGCGCGAGCGGCCAACGAACGATTGTGCGTCACCACGACCATCGCAATCTCCAGCTCCCGCACGAGATGGACGAATTGGTCGTGCAGCCGCTCCGCGTTCAGGTGGTCCAGGTTCCCCGACGGCTCGTCCGCCAGCACCACCGCCGGATCGATCGCCAGCGCTCGGGCGACCGCCGTCCGCTGCTGCTCCCCCCCGGAGAGCTCCGAGGGGCGGTGCGTCATCCGCCCGCCGAGCCCCACGCGCGCCAGCAGCTCCTCCGCGCGCGACCGCGCCCGCTTCTGATCCCACCCGGCAATGCGCAGCGGCATCATGACGTTCTCCAGCGCGGAGAACTCGCGCAGCAGGTGGTGAAACTGAAACACGAACCCGACCTTCTGGTTCCGGATCCGGGCCAGCTCCTCGTCGCTCAGCCCGTGCAGCGGCTCCCCGGCAATCACCACGTACCCACGCGTAGGACGATCGAGCGCGCCGAGCAGGTGGAGGAGCGTGCTCTTCCCCGCGCCGCTCGCCCCCACCACGGCGACCATCTCGCCGCGGCGCACCTCGAGGGTGATCCCGTCCAGCACGTGGATCAGCCCGCCGTCGCCGCCGACGTACGACTTCGCCAGGTCGCGTGCCTCGATCACCGTCATTCGTGCCGGATCGCCTCCACCGGGTAGAGCCGCGCAGCCTGGAGCGACGGATACAGCGTCGCCAGCACTGCGATGGCCACACTCGCCGCCACGATCCATGCCACGTCAAACGCCTGAATCGTGACCGGCAGGTGATCGATGAAATATACCTGCGGATCGAGGGAGATGAACTTGCCGCGGTCGATCGCCTCCCCGGCGCCCACGCCGAGCACCACCCCCAGCCCGGTCCCGACCGCGCCGATCACGAGCCCCTGCACGAGGAAGATCCGCCGGATCGCCCGCCCCGTCATCCCCATCGCCTTGAGGATCCCAATCTCCCGCGTCTTGTCCTTCACCACCATGGTCAGCGTGCTCACGATGTTGAACGCCGCCACGACCACGATCAGCAGGAGGATGACCCCCATCGCCAGCTTCTCGAGCTTGAGCGCCTGGAAGAGCGACGAGTTCTGGTCCTGCCAGTCCACCACGCGGTACGGGTAGCCGAGGACGTTCGTGATCCGCTCCCCCACCTCGTGTGACGCCCACCGGTCCGGCGT
>JADGGM010000416.1 GCA_019689955.1 Gemmatimonadaceae bacterium | reverse complement strand
TAAGCGGTGTCGGCCGAGCCCCGCGGGGCACCTACCATGGTCGGGCTCCGGGTCGAGCGGCGCATCGCTGAGGCGGAGGCACGGGCACGTGCCCTCCGTCTCGGCGCGCTCGTGCGGTGGCTGTTGCGGCTGCCGCTCGCCTGGAAGCTCGCGGGGGCGAACCTGTTGGTGGTGCTCGTGGCCGGGTTGGCGCTGTGGGTGGTGCACGCGCCGCTGGCCGGTGCGTGGGGGGTGCTTCTCATTGCCGTGGTGGCGCTCGCCGCGGCGCTGCTGGTCAACATCGCGCTGGTGCTCCTCGCCCTCGCTCCGCTGAACGAGCTGGAGGCGGCGGTGCGGCGGGTATGGACCGGGGACCTCGAGGCACGCGTGGCGCCGTCGCCGCTCGCGGACGCTGAGCTGGCGCGGGTGGGGCGGACGCTCAACCTTCTCCTCGACGGCCTCATGGCCGACCGGGGGCGGATGCGTGCGCTCGCTGCCGAGGTGATCCGGTCGGGCGATCGGGAGCGCGCGCAGCTCGCGCACGAGCTGCACGATTCCACGGCGCAATCTCTGGCCGCTCTGGTGTATCAGCTCACGGCGTTGGAGCAACATCGCGCGACGGGGGGCGAGCTCCCCTCGCTCGACCCGGTGTGCGCGGCCGCGGGCGCTATATTGGAGGAAGTACGGCTGCTGGCGAACACCGTGCACCCGCGCATCCTGGATGACCTCGGTTTGATCCCGGCCCTGCGTCATCTGGTGCGGAGCGCGGCCGAGCACTGCACGGTGGACATCGACGTCGCGGTCGAGGGGCAGGCGGCGGAGTCGGCCAAGGGGTTGAGCCCTGAGGGGGCCTCGGTCCTCTATCGCGTCGCGCAGGAGGCGGTTCGGAACGCGCTGCAGCACGCCGGTGCGCGGCGGATCGCGCTCCGGGTATCGGATGGCGGCGGCGCGGTGGCGGTGCGGATCTCGGACGATGGGTGCGGGTTCGACCTGGCGGAAGCAGAACGGCGCCGGCCGGGCATGGGCTTGTTTACCATGCGCGAGCGCACCACCTTGGTAGGCGGCCAGTTCGAGGTGATCACGTCCGAGGGGCAGGGGACGTCGGTGCTGGCGCGGATCCCCGTGGCCGGCGCGGGCCCACAGGCAAGTTGATCGATGACCACACACCGGAGCGGCATCGGATGACGGTCGACACGATTCGGGTGATCCTCGCGGACGACCATGCGGTGGTGCGGGCCGGGCTCAAGGCGGTGCTCGGGACCGCGCCGGACATCCAGGTGATCGGGGAGGCGTCGAGCGGCCGCGAGGCGGTAGCGCTGGCCGAGCGGCTGAAGCCGGACGTCGTCATCACCGATCTCTCGATGCCCGACCTCGACGGCACGGCCGCGACCAAGGAGATCGTCTCGCGCGGTCTCCCCTCGCGCGTCCTCGTGCTGACGATGCACGAGGAGGAGGAGTACCTCATCCCCCTGCTCGAGGCGGGAGCGGCGGGGTACCTCGTGAAGAGCGCGGCGGACCGCGAGCTGATCGCCGCGGTGCGTTCGGTGGCGCACGGCGACACGTACGTGCGTCCCGCGGCGGCGCGCATCCTCGCGCGCGGGTTGACGCGCAAGGACCCGGCGAAGGCGGAGCGGGAGCGGTACGAGCACCTCACGCCGCGCGAGCGGGACGTGCTGCGCCTCATCGCCCACGGCTACTCGGCGCCGGAGATCGGCGACCAGCTCGGGATCAGTCCCAAGACGGTGGACACGTACAAGCAGCGCATCCAGGAGAAGCTCGGTCTGGCGCACCGCACGGAGTACGTGCAGTTCGCGCTGAAGCTCGGACTCCTCGCCGAAGCCTGACGCGTCCGTCGGCGACGATCGACCGATGCCGCTCGCCCCGAACCGATCCGCCACGATCGCGGTCCGGATCGCGCTGGCGTTGCTCCTCGTCAGCGCCGTGGTCACGGGCGCGGCGATGTGGCGCGGGGCGGTGTGGCGGCGGGCGGAGCTGGGCGTGGTCGTCGTCCTCCTCGTGCTCACCGCGGCGATCCTCGTCTACGCGCTCGCCCGCGCCCACGCCGTCGAGGAGCGCGTGCGTGCGCTGCAGGAAGTCGACGCGCGCCTCCGCGCCTCGGAGGCGAAGTTCGCCGGCATCCTCGACATCGCGGCGGACGCGATCATCACGGTCGATGAGCGCCACCACATCATGCACTACAACCAGGGGGCGGAGCAGATCTTCGGTTACTCCGCCGCCGAGATGCTCGGGCAGCCGCTCGATCGGCTGCTCCCCAACCGGTTCCGCTCGGCACACCGGCACCACATGCAAGCGTTCGCCGCCGGGCCCGACACGGCGCGCCGCATGGGGGAGCGGCGCGAGATCTACGGCGTGCGGAAGAGCGGGGAGGAGTTCCCGGCCGAGGCGTCGATCTCGAAGCTCGACACCCCCAACGGCCCGCTGTTCACCGTGGTGCTGCGCGACATCACCGCGCGCAAGCGCACGGAGTGGGAGCAGCGGTTCCTGGCGATGCTCGGCGAGCGGCTCGCCAGCTCGATCGATTACGAGACGACGGTGCATGCCGCGGTCAACGCGGCGGTGCCCGACCTGGCCGACGGGTGCATGCTCGACCTCATGGAGGACGGGCGGTTCGTCTCGCGCGTGGTGAGCGACGGGGGCCCCGCCGCATTGCACGCGCTCGCCGCGGCGGGCCCGCTCAACTGGGACTCGCCGGCGCGCGTGGTGGACGTGTTGCGCACCGGGCGCGCCGAGCTCGTGCCCGAAGTGACACCCGACTGGATCGAGGCGCACACCGACGACCGCCCGGCGGCGGCCGAGGCGTGGCGGGCGTTGTCGATCCGGTCGCTCATCATCGTGCCGTTGGTGGCGCGCGGGAGCGTGCTGGGGGCGCTCACGCTCATCTCGACGTCGCCCACGCGCCGGTACGGCGAGGATGACCTGGCGCTCGCCGGGAAGCTGGCGTTTCGGCTGACGCTGGCGATCGAGAACGCGCGGCTCTACCGCGCCGCCCGCACGGCGACGCGCGCGCGCGACGAGATCCTCGGGATCGTCTCGCACGACCTCAGGAACCCGCTGAGCGCGATCGCCATGTGCGCGCACGGGCTGAGCGAGGCGCCGGCCGACGCGGCGCACGACCGGGAGGAGCTGGTGGGGGCAATCCTCGAGTCGGCGGAGTGGATGCAGCGGTTGATCCGCGACCTGCTCGACGTCTCGGCCATCGAGGCCGGGCACCTCTCGGTCGAGCGGCGTCCCGAGGACGTCGGCGCCATGGTGCACGCGGCGATGGGGATGCTCGCCGGCGCCGCGGCGCAGCGCGGCGTCATCATGCGCGCCGAGCTTCCCGAGGGGCTCCCGCGCGCCGACGCCGACGCCGAGCGGATCGTGCAGGTGCTCACGAACCTCATCTCCAACGCCATCAAGTTCACCGAGCCCGGCGGGTGCATCACCGTGCGCGCCGAGGCGAACGCGGGCGGCCTGCAGCTCGACGTGGAGGACACCGGCGTGGGGATCGCGGCGGACGATCAGCCGCACGTGTTCGAGCGGTACTGGCAGGCGCGGCACGCGCGGCGGCGCGGAAGCGGGCTCGGGCTCGCGATCGTGAAGGGGATCGTGGAGGCGCACGGCGGGCGCATCTGGTTGCGCAGCACGCCGGGGAAGGGGAGCACCTTCAGCTTCACCCTCCCGCGCGCCGCCGACGCCGCGTAGCCCGGACACGACGCGGCGTCCGTCGCCGAGCCGGCCATGGGCGCGGCGA
>JADGGM010000415.1 GCA_019689955.1 Gemmatimonadaceae bacterium | reverse complement strand
GCGGCGGATCCACGAGCAACCGCCGAACCAGGCGCGGCTCGACTCCCGCCCTCGCCGCGCGTGGTTCGGCGTTCGTACGTCGCTTCCCCCGCCGCGTTCGCCCCCGCGTTTCCTCTCGGCAACCATTCCGTGGCGCGCGCGTTACGGGATCGTGCGCCCTTTACCTCTTGCGTTTCCGCGTTTTTTAGTTGCAATATGTATATAAGATCAAATCGGAGACCACGGTGGGAGCTTCACGTCGCGTTCGTCGTGCTGCCGGACACCGCACGATCTCGTGCGGCGCCGACGCGCGTGCCCCGCTCCCGGAGGTGGCTCCGGCACGGCCAGACGCGGAGGCGCGCGTCATCACGCTCCGTGGCGGTGCCCGCTGGCTCGTCACGGTCGTCGCCCGGTTGGTGTCGGAAGACGTGGAGCTCGGTGTGGAAGCGGCTCGGCTCGTCCTTCGGTTCGAGTGCCTGACGCAACCCTCCCGTTCCGTCCGGGTCGCGACCGTCAGAGCCCGAGCGCTCCACTCGGTGGATGATGAGACGCTACGCGCTCTTGCCTCGGTCCCCGCGACGCGCAGGCGGCACGGAGTAGCCGGACGGTTGGGCGGTCGCTGACCCAGACGTTCAGGCGTATGACGCGACGCGCGGTGCGCCCCTCCCCAGAGGACGCCCCGCGCGTCGTCGTTCCAACCTATGGTGATCGCGGAGCCGCCGGCGCCCTCAGTCGGAACGGCGGCGCGCCTGCCACTGGATGAGCCCCCGAGCGACCGCGACGTTGTCGGAGGCGATCTCATACAGCTCCTTGAATGCCGCGGCCTGCGACGGCGCGCTGGCCTCCGCGATCACCGGCGGGGTGTGCCCCTCTCGGCGCTTCGGGTCGCTGCGCCGCTCCACCGAGATGCGGGCACGACACGACTTGCCGCTGTCCACCGCGAGCGACTCGATCGTCACCATGCCGCCCCCGGGAAGCTCACGACTGTAGAGCAACACGAAGCGATCCATACGAGAGAAATTCCAGAGAAGTACTGCGAACCCTGCTCGACGGTTCCAGCCTCAGTACATCCTCGGCGGAACAGGCGACCTACCCGGTCCAGGGGGCACGTCCCCGGACGCCAGGATCGCGGCAGGGATCTCGAAAACGCCGATCGTCGGCAGCACGCGGCGCACGGCGATCAATCGCTGGCCGAACCAGCTTCGCTTGAACCCGTGCCCCGGAAGCCGGTCGAGCTTCACCCGGTGCGCGGTGCTCGAGGCATGGATGATGGTATCCGCACCGACGTAGATCGCGATGTGCTGTGCCCCCTGTCCACCATAAAAGAACAACAGGTCTCCTGGTTCCAGATCCCCCGGCGGAGGGGCATGGCCGACCGCGGCCTGCTCATGGGCGGTCCTTGGAAACCTGATGTGATGCTCGGCGAACACCCACCGAACGAACCCGGAACAATCGAACGCGCGCGGCGTGGTCCCCCCAAAGCGATACGGGACGCCCAGATAACGCCGCGCCGTGGCCACGATCGTCGCGCCGTCCACGACGCCGGTTACCTCGACCGTGGCCACTGCCGCGTGCGCCCGCCGCGCGGCGGTGGCCTGGGCGTGAGCCTGGCCGGCGAGGAGGAGCGAAAGGGCTCCGGCGGCGAGGAAATGATGGGTACGACCACGATGTAATGACACATGATCAGGACGATCGATTCCGCTGAAGGTTAGCGGCTTCGCGGACCGACTCGGCGGTGTTTCGCCGCCGCATCGCGGAACTCCATATGTCGCCGACGGTTGCGAGCCGGTCGGGGACGGTCTCGATCGTGAAGGGATGGGGGTCGAGCCCCCGCCCCAGCTCGCTCCAATCGAGTGGGGTCGAGACGGTGGCCCCCGGCTTGGCGCGCACGGAATACGCGCTGGCCACGCTCTTCCCAATCGCGTTCTGCCCGAAATCCACGTACACCGCAGCCGGCGGGCGCGCTTTGATCGCTCGTTCGATGGTGGCCTCCTTCGGGTGCGCAGCGGCGACCCGGTGCGCGATCGCGCGCGCGAGGGCGAGCGCGGTGTCGTACGAGGTCCTGGCGGGCAAGGGGAGGACGATGTGGATCCCCCGCGACCCGGAGGTCTTGATCGCCCCGTGAAGCCCCGCGCGCGTCAGCTCCTCCCCGATCCACTGGGCCACCTCGACGATGCGGTCGAAGGTGGCGCGAGGGCCGGGGTCGAGGTCGAGCACGGCCAGGTCGGGCGCGTCGAGGGATTGGATGCGCGAGAGCCACGGATCCATCGAGATGCAACCGAGTTGCACGGCATACAGCAGCGTGGGGAGGTCTCCCCCCACGACGCGCCGGACCGATGCATCGTCCGCTCGCTCGATGGTCTCGACGCGCACCACGGGGGGCGTTTGCTCGGGGGGGGTCTGCTGGAAGAACGTTTCGCCCGCGAGGCCATCGGGGGAGCGCTTGAGCACGAGCGGGCGGTCGGCGAGCACGGGGAGGACGGCGTCGGCGATGCGCACGTAGTAGCGCATCACGTCTCCCTTCGTGTAGCCGAGCTCCGGGAAGAACACCTTGTCGAGCCCCGAGAGCTCGAGCGATGCACCGCGGCCGAACGAGATCTCCCCCGTCCCACCCGAGCGCTCGATGCGATCCAGCTCGGCGAGCAGCGCCGCCGGGTCGCTCGCGTGCGCGGCGCTGTGTTTCTGAGAGCGAGAGCGAGCGTGAGAGCCGGATCGCGAGCGCGAAGACCGCGCCGGCCGAGTGGAGTGCGTCGCGCGTGTCCCGCGCGCAATCTCGTCCATCGTGCGTCCCGTCGCGACCGAAGTGAGCGCCGTGGCGACGATGTCGGTGTCGGGACCGGCGTCGGCGTCGTGGCGCTTGATGAGGAGCCATTGCGGCTTCTCCGTCGCGCGCCGCGTTCGGACGAGCGTCCAGGCGCCGCGCAGGCGTTCGCCGTGGAGCGTGATGTCGAGCGTGCCGCGCTCGAAGGCGCGGCGCAACTCCGCCTCGCTGCGAGCGCCGGGCGCATTGGTCGCCTCGTACGTGCCGCGGTCCCAGAGCATGACCGTGCCGCCGCCGTACTCCCCTTCAGGGATCGTCCCTTCGAAGGAGTTGTACTCGATCGGGTGGTCCTCGACCTGGATGGCGAGCCGCTTCACCGACGGATCGAGGCTCGGCCCTTTGGGGATGGCCCAGCTCTTCATGACGCCATCGAGCTCGAGGCGAAGGTCGAAGTGCGTGCGGCTCGCCGCGTGCTTCTGGATCACGAAGTGGAGCGGGTGCGGCGCGCGACGGCGCGGCGCAGCGTGCCCTGCCGGCTCCGCGGTCTTGGCGAAGTCGCGCTTGCGCCGGTACTCGGTGAGCGCGCGCGTGGTGGGCGGATGCTTCTTCGCGGGCATGTGGAGCGCCTCGCATCGATGGAGTGCTGACGAGTCCGGGCGCGAGCGAGCCCGTCCAGATGGAGGGGACGGAGCGCATCGCGTGGGGCGGGTGTGCCGCGCGGACCGATCATTGCCGGTGACGTGTGTCGAGGCAAGAGCGGTGCCCGGAGCGATCGAGCGCGATCTCACATCGGCCATTCCGCGCGGTACGGGGCTTGCGCAATGCGACCGTGCCGCGAGGCGGCGTGTTACGAACGCTCGAACGTGTACGGTGGGTCGTCGCGTTCGGTGCGGGCGTCGCCAGGTGGGGCGGAGGGTGTGGACGGGATGGGTTTTGCGGTGTGGAGCGAGGCGGCTTCGCGGAAGTCGTGGTGGTGCTCCCGGGGGGTGTGGGGGG
>JADGGM010000414.1 GCA_019689955.1 Gemmatimonadaceae bacterium | reverse complement strand
ACCCCGACGCCTTCGTCGGGCGGGTGGGGGTCGCAGCGCGGGTGCACGAGCGGATCAACCTCCCGGGCGACACGATCCAGATCACGCTCCAGGGGCTCCGGCGCATCGTGGTCGAAGGGATCGCCTCGCGCGAGCCGTACCCCTCCGCGATCGTGAAGCCGGCGCGCGAGACCCCGCTCGACCCGATCCAGGGCGAGGAGCTCATGGCCCGCCTCGTCGCGGCGGCCGAGACGCTCGCCGAGCTCGTGGACCGCATCCCGGACGAGGTGCCGGCGATCCTCAAGATGAACATGTCCGACCCGGGGCGGTTCGCCGACCTCGCGGCCACGAACATGAACTTCCGGATCTCCGACAAGGACGAGGTGCTCCAGCGCCTCGACATCTCGGACCGCATCCGCTTCGTCCTCAGCCGGCTCGAGCGCGAGGTCGCGCGCGCGCGCGTCATGGAGGACATCAAGCGCCAGACCGAGGTCAAGATCGAGCAGCACCAGCGCGAGTTCTACCTGCGCCAGCAGTTGCGCGCGATCCAGACGGAGCTCGGCGAGGCGGACCCCGGGGAGAAGGAAGCGCTCGACATCCTCAAGAAGATCGACGAGGCGCAGCTCCCCGAGAAAGCGGCCAACGAGGCGCGGCGCGAGACCGAGCGGCTGCGCATGCTCTCTCCGGCGTCGAGCGAGTACCAGGTCATCCGCACCTACCTCGACTGGCTCCTCGCCCTCCCCTGGAACAAGCGCTCGGGGGAAGACACGATCACCCTCGCCAAGGTCCAGGAAGCGCTCGACTCGCGGCACTACGGTCTCAAGGAGGCGAAGGAGCGCATCCTGGAGTACCTCGCCGTCCGCAAGCTGCGCGGCGGGGACCCGCACGGGCCGATCCTCTGCTTCGTCGGCCCGCCGGGGACGGGGAAGACCTCGCTCGGCGAGGCGATCGCGCTCTCGATCGGGCGCGCGTTCTACCGGATCTCGGTCGGCGGCGTGCGCGACGAGGCCGAGATCCGCGGGCACCGGCGCACGTACGTCGGCGCCATGCCCGGGCTCATCATCCAGGCGCTCCGCCGCGTCTCGGTGCGCGATCCCGTCCTCATGATCGACGAGATCGACAAGATGACGCACGGCGGGATGTCCGGCGATCCGACGGCAGCGATGCTCGAGGTGCTCGACCCCTCGCAGAACCACTCGTTCGTCGACCACTACGTGAACCTCCCGTTCGACCTGTCGGCGGTGTTGTTCATCTGCACGGCGAACAACCTGTTCGACATCCCCGCGCCGCTCCGCGACCGCATGGAGGTGATCCGGATCGCGGGGTACACGATCGAGGAGAAGGTCGAGATCGCGTGGCGTTATCTCCTCCCGAAGCTGTTCGACGAGCACGGGATCTCGGACAAGGACCTCCAGTTCACCGACGAGGTGCTCGGCTTCATCTCGAGCGGCTACGCGCGCGAGGCAGGGCTGCGCGGCTTCTCGCGGAACATCGCCGCGATCATGCGCAAGCGCGCGCTCAAGAAGGCGGAAGGGGAGGAAGGAGCCTGGGTGGTGGACCAGGCGATGATCGAGGAGATCCTGGGCGTGCCGCGCTACGCCAAGGAAGAGGCGGAGAAGGAGCCCGAGGTGGGCGCCGTGACGGGGCTCGCGTGGACGTCCACCGGCGGGGACCTCATGATCATCGAGGCGCTCAAGATGCCGGGGACCGGGCGGCTCATCGTGACCGGGCAGCTCGGCGACGTGATGCGCGAGTCGGTGGACGCGGCGTACTCGTACGTCCGCTCGCGGGCGCGGCAGCTCGAGATCGACGACCGCATGTTCCGCGACTTCGACCTGCACATCCACCTCCCCGCCGGGGCGATCCCCAAGGACGGGCCGAGCGCGGGGATCAGCGTCACGCTCGCCATCGCGAGCGCGCTGAGCGAGCGCCCGGCGCGGCGCGACGTGGCGATGACCGGGGAGGTGACGCTGCGCGGGAAGGTGTTGGAGATCGGCGGGGTGAAGGAGAAGGTGCTGGCCGCGTACCGCGCCGGGCTCCGCGAGATCATCCTCCCCAAGACCAACGAGCGCGACCTGCGCGACGTCCCCGACGAGGCGCGCACGAACATGGCCTTCACCTTCGTGCAGACGATGGACGAGGTGCTGCGCCTGGCGCTCCTCCCCCCCGTCACCCCGACGATCGCGGACCACGCGCCCCCCGAGGAGGAGGGTGAGGCACCGCGCACGCCCCCGGTGGAGCGGCCGGTCTCGATCGAGGCGCAGAGCTGAGCGAAGGGGAGGGAGGCGCTGAGCGGCGTGCCCTCCCCTTCGCTTACCGGAGGGTGACCCGCTTCAGGTCGAGCAGCGTGGGGCTCACGCCGTCGGGGAGGTCTTCGTAGAGCACGGCCGGGCGCCCGGCGACCTCCCCGCCCCACAGCCGGATCGTGCGGCCGGCGGGGATGGTGTAGCGCTTCCCGAGCGCGCTTTCCTGCGCCGTCGCGCCGTGGAAGCGGTTCGCGATCACCTGCTCGACGTCGCTCTCGAACTCGGCCGCGTCGACCTGCGAGTCCCACACGGTGAGCCAGACGATCGCGTCGCCGCGCGGGGTGCGGATCACCTGGTACCGGTCGCCATCCCACCCGGCGGCGCCGCGGACCGCGGCATTCTGGTCGTGCAGGTGCTGGAAGAGGAACAGCCGCGTCTCGAACTCGCCGAGGTTGTCCTCGTACAGCACGGACCCCGTGGCGGGCTTGGGGAGCGTGATCTCGGTGGGCGCATCGCGGTGTGCGCCGAAGTACGCGCTCTGGTGCAGGATCTGCTCGGTGGAGACGGGCATGTTCGGCCCATACGGTTGCCGTCCCGGCTCCTCGGACCGGAAGCGGCGCATGAACTCCGCGCCGCTCAGGTACGGGAAGACGAGCGTCTCCTGGAGGACGAAGGGGGCCGCGGCGAACACGGGCATCGTGCTCTGGTTCTCGCGGATCATGTCGCGGATGCGGTCCCACCCCGCGGGGAGCGCCGCGCCTGGGCCGAGGGCGGCCTGGATCGGGGCGAGCGTCGCCTCTCCTTCGATCACCGCCTGCGCGGCCATGGCGCGGTCGTTGTCGCCGTGCACGTCCTGGAGGGAGTCCAGGTTCATGTACTGGTCCTGCAGCGCGTGCACCAGCTCGTGCGACACCACGAGCCCCACCTGTTCGCGCGGCGCGCCCTCGACGACGTAGAGCACCTTCGTCTTCGGGTCGTAGAAGCCGATGACCTGTTCGGTGAGCAGGTCGAGGAGCGACTTGCGGAGGTCGAAGGTGTCGGGGAGGAGGCCGAGTCGGCGGTAGAGGATCTCCTGCCCGGTGATCTCCTGGTCCGAGAGCGCTTCCTTGAAGCGCTGTTCGAGGAACGCGCGCACCTGCGCCTTGGTCCGCGATTGGATGACGGGCTCGCGCTTGAAGCGGAGCCCCGTGGCGCGTTCGATCATCGGGATCGCCTCGGCCGCGTCCTTCGCGTACGGCCCCCGAGCCGCCGCGCGCTCGCCGTGCCCGCACGCCCCCAGCGCGCTCGCCAGCATCGCCGCGGCGACCGTGCCTCCCACCCGTCGTAATGGCACGCTCATAGGCTCCAGTGCACGTCCTGTCCGGTAGCGACGGCGACGACCCGTGCGATGTCGTGCCCTCGAACGACCAACCCTGCCTCGATGAGGCGCCGCTGCAGCTCCGCCTCGAGGTGCGCGAGCCGGGCGCGCGCGCGCCGCTCCGGTGCTGGCGACTGCGGGCGCGACGGCGGCGGGG
>JADGGM010000413.1 GCA_019689955.1 Gemmatimonadaceae bacterium | reverse complement strand
TGGGCGCACTCGTACAGGCTCCGCGATGCCGTGTCGAGCATGACCGTCTATCGGTTCGCCAGCGCCGGCCCGGTGACCGTCCGCTATTCACTCGATCGCCGCCTCGCCACGGCGCCGCGCGGCTCCGTGCGGTTCGTGCAGATCAGCAGCGCCACGGTGCTCGCGGCCACGACCCCGTGGGCCAGCACGCAGGGCACACCTCGCGCCTCCGCGGCGGGCCCGACGGCTGGGGACGATCCGGGCAATCCCGTCTGCGATGCCGACTTCCCCGTCTTCGAGAACGGTACCTACTGCGGCGTCGACATCCACTTCATCCAGGCCGTCCCCGCCGACGCATTTCAGGGGGCCGGCGCTCAGTTCCAGAGCGACCCGGGTCACGGCCAGTCGCATCCCATCACGATCACGTTCAGCAAGCCCGCGACCGAGGTCACGATCACCATCTACGATCCGACGTGGGATGGAAACACCATGGCGGTCTACGACACCGTCGGCAACCTGGTCAGCTTCGTCACGTTCGCGGGGAATCACGCGCCCGGGGTGCTGACGGTGCAGGTGGGTCACGCCGAGGGCGCCATCGCGCGCATCGTGCTCACGCCGGCGGACGGAGACTACGTGGCGTACTCGATGCGCGTCCGGGTCAGCGCGCGACAACGCGTTCAGATCACCTCGAGCGAGACCGGACTGCTCGGACCGACGACGAAGGCGCTGCACATTCCCGGCGTCTGCAACCTGCCGTTCAGTCCGTCGCGGCGCCGCTTCACCGTGAAGGTTCTCTCCGACTCGGGGGTGCCGCTCCCCAATCGTACGGTGACGCTCACCCTCACGGCGATCGACAACGATGGCGGCCACGTGCACGCCGGTGACAAGCCGGTCGGATCGTGGTCGGCATCCGAGGACGCCTCGACGACCACCGTCACGACCGACGCGAGCGGCGGTGCCACCGTGACGCTCATCGCGTCGGAGTTTGGTGGGCGGTATATCATCACGGGGACGAGCGACGGCGCCCGGGATGGCGTCGACACGGTGACGGTCGGCATCGCGCTCGAGGGGCTGGGCGCGGGCGATCACTATCGGCTGATCGGGGAAGGGCGAGACACGCATCCCGATGCCTACAACGGGACCCCGACCATGGTGGCGGCGCTGCGCGAGCTTGCCGACTCGGTGTACGCGAACTTCGATCAGTTCCGCATCGGGTACAACGACATCAGCCGCCCGCTCGGGGGCCGATTCGACATCCACGCCGATTGGGAGTACCCGCACTGTGACCATCGCTGGGGGCGCGGCGCGGACGTTCGGACCAGAGATCTGACCCGCGCGCAACGCGACTATATTCGCAAGCTCTGGCAGCTTCTCGTTGGCACGAACGGGATTTTCTCGGAAGCGGATCACTGGCACGTGAAGACCATCCGTTGAGCCAACCCGCGAGGACAATCATGCTCCGTATGGCTATTAGGGGGTCGCTGCTGGCGGCGGTCGCGCTCGCGACCCCCGTCGCCGCGCAGACCACCGATTCGACTCGGCTTCGCATCGACGTCCAACCCACGATCGTCGCCATCCAGGGCGACACGGTGCGTGTGTCGTACGTCGTACGAAATCGGCCGGAGAGTGTGGACACGCTGTTCGGGTTCACGGTCGATGCGCCGGGCATCCTGGCCGTCGAGCGGCCAGGGCCGAGAACGTTGTGGATGGTGAGCACGCGCTGGCGCCTGCGCCACGTGGCCAGTTGGAACACGCTCGACCAGCACCCGCTCCCCGGCCAGGCGACGCCACCGCTCGTGTACAGGGCGATCGGTCTGCCGGACATCGTGCAGTATTGGGCCGATCGGTACACCGACGACATCCCGCCCGACACCTTGGGCGATCTCGAGCCCAGTCCTGCCGACGACAGCGTCGCCATCGATGGCGTCACCGGGTTCACCGTCGGCGTGGGCCCCCTCCCCGCGGACCGCGGCCCGGAGGGGCTCGCGAAGCGCCTGGCCGGTCTGGTGGAGCGGGCGTGCCGGCTGGGGTGGATCGACGAGCGCGGCGTCTGCAACAGCTTGCAGGTGAAGGTACGGCCGCGGCGGGAGTCGCTCAGTGCATTGCGCCGGGAACTGGACGCCCAGCGGGGCAAGCACGTGAGCGAGACGGCGTACGTGCTGCTCGTGGCGAACGTCGACGCGTTGCTGCAGCGGGTGCCGTAGCGAGGGCCGCGATCATCATCGCGCGCTACGGCATCACCTGCTCGCCGCGATGCCGCATCGCCGCCTCGATCTCGGCGATCTCGCGCGGCGCGCCCGCGGAGATCCGCTCCACGCCGGTCGCGGTGACGACGTAGTCGTCCTCGATCCGCACGCCGGTGTTCTCGTACCGCTCCACCACCGGTCGCACGCGTGCGATCCACGCGCGGTTGCGCGGCGTGTCGGGGAGCGCGTCGAGCGCGCGGGTGGAGATGTAGATCCCGGGCTCGATCGTGAACACGTCGCCCGGTTGGTACGTGTGGTCGCCCTCGTAGAACTGCGCCGGGTCGTGCACCGCGAGCCCCAGACCGTGGCTGATGCCGTGGATCATCCAGAGGTTGGCCTGCGTGCACTGCACGGGCTGCCGCGCGCAGTCCGCGGGCCAGGGTGGGTCGATCATGGCGTTCACGCTGTCGACCAGCCCCAGCTTGGCGAGCCCCCGCGCCCGCACCGCGAAGGACGAGTCCTGCGCCGCACGCGCCGATCCGCCGGGCCGCACCATGCGCTCGGCGGCGGCCTGCGCGTCGCGCACCAGTTGATAGATGGCGCGCTGCGCGGGCGTGAAGGTGCCGCTCACGGGGATGGTCCGCGTGATGTCCGCCGCGTAACCCTTGTACTCCGCCGCGGCATCCATCACCACCAGGTCGCCCGGGCGCGTCGGCCCGTCGTCCTTCATGTAATGGAGCTGCGTGCCGTTCCGCCCCGCCCCCACGATGGAACCGTACGCCGGGCGCGCGGCGCCGAGCCGCTTGAAGGTGTACTCGAGCACCGCGGCGAGCTCGTACTCGTACCGCGGCTCCGGTGCCGACAGCACCGCGCGGTGCCCCGCCGCGCTGATCTCCGCGGCGCGCCGGAGCAGTGCCACCTCGGCCGGGCTCTTCCGCGCGCGCAACTGGTTGACGATCGGCGTCGCATCGCGCACCTCGAGATCCGGATGCCCATCGGCGAACGCCCGCAGCCACAGCTGCCCGCGCGTCAGCGAATCGTCCGACGCGAAATCCTGGTCCTCGACGTCCGGAAGCTGGTATACCGGCAGCGTGCCGTACGCCGTCACGAGCGAGTCCATCAACCCACCGAACGAATCGAACGGCTGGGCAACGAGCCCCAGGGTCCGCGCGATGGTGGCCGAATCGGGGCGGAAGCCGTAGTAGAACGCCCGCCGCGGATCGGCCGGCGTCACGAAGAGCGTGCTCCGCGCTTGCCCGTTGCGGACGAGCATCACGAGCGCGGCGTCGGGCTCGTCGTAGCCCGTGAGATAGTGAAACCCGGGAATCTGAAAGAACGGCCCGAAGTCGGTTACCGGTTTGCGCCCCCCGAACGCCACCACAATGCCGCTGTCTATGCGCGCGGCGAGCGAGTCGCGCCGCGCCGCGTACTCGGCGGCCGTGATCTGCGCGTGGAGGGAGGACGGGATGGACGCCGCCGCGAGCGCGAGACCGATCGCGACCGCGAGCCTCGGGCGGGCGAATGACGTGAGCGGCATGGGCGGAGGGCCGGACGAGAACCACAGGATGGGCGCCGTGCGGCGCA
>JADGGM010000412.1 GCA_019689955.1 Gemmatimonadaceae bacterium | reverse complement strand
GTCCCGCGCTCCGGCTTGAGGTTCGGGTTCCCCGGGCTCGCCTGCACGACGCCCGGCCCCACGCCCCCGCTCGGCGTCACGTAGGGGAAGGGCACGTAGGTCCGGAGCGACGCGCCGGGCTCCGGCGAGCGCCCGGTGGTCCCGTACGCGGCGCGGAAGCGGAGCGTGGAGATGAACGGCGCGAAGTCGCTCCAGAACGGCTCCTGCGAGATCACGTACGAGGCGCTCACCTTGGGGAGGAAGAACGCGCCGTACGCTTTCCCGAACGCCGAATTGCGATCCACCCGCGCGCCCGCCTGCACGAACAGCTTCTGGCTGAACCCGAGCTGTTCCTGCACGAAGAAGCCGAGCGACTTCGACTCGCTGAAGCTCTGGTGCGACTCGGTCGTCGACGCCGAGGACACGAGGTTCGACGAGTTCGCGGCGAGGCCCAGCCCGACGCCGGCGAGGAAGTTGTCCACCCGGTCGATGTACTGGCTGCCGAACGAGAAGTCGGAGACGATGTGGCCGTTGCTCCCGAACGGCGTCCGGATGTTGCCCAGGTAGTCGAGGGTGTAGATGTGGATCGGGTTCTGCGTGTCCTCGACGTAGCCGTTCGCCTGATCGCCGCTGTACCAGCCCTGGTCGTTCGTCGGGAAGAACGTCGTGCCGTGGGTCGACGAGAGGTCCGCGCCCACCGTGAGCCGGTTCGTCATCCACCCGAAGGGGTTGTAGCGGATCGTGGCCGACGGCGTGAAGCGCATGGTCTTGAGGCGGTTCGTGATCGCCTCGAGCCCTTCGACGGGAGTGCTGATCCCCCCCGAGCGCGTGCCGTCGGGCGCCACGTGCACGAGGAAGGGGCTCGACAGGAAGATCCCCTGCGTGAGGTAGCCGTAGTTGGCGTCATCGCCCTGGGGGATGCGATAGTCGTTGTTGCTCAACCCGATGTTGGCGTCGACGCTCAGCTTCGCGTTGGCGGCCCAGTTGAAGCTCGCGCGTCCGGTGCGGCGATAGTAGTAGTTGCTGGGCGACGTCCCCGTCTCGTTGTTCATGCTCCCCGAGACGAAGTAGCCGTAGCTGTCCCCGCCGCCGTGCGCGCTGTAGTCGAGGGACCGGAGGCTGCCGTTGCGGAACACGCCGCCGCGCACGAGCGGGTTGTCGGAGATCACGGTGCCCGCGGCCTGCCCCTGACACAGGTCCGGACCGCCGGGCGCGACCTGCGCGGCGCTGCACGTGCCGTAGACGGTGGGCGGAGTGAAGTTCGGCTCGGTCCGGTTCCACTCGGCCGTGGCCTCCTGCGTGAAACGGCCGGCGCTGAGGCGCCCCTTCTTGGTGATGATCTGGATCACCCCCGCGGACGCATCCGCGCCGTAGAGCGTCGACGCGGCCGGCCCCTTCACGATCTCGATGCTCTCGATGTCGTCGGGGTTGAGGTCGTTCAGCGCGGTGACCGACTGGCCGCCGACGCCCTCGAGGTTGTGGTAGTTCCCGACCGCCTCGCGCCGCCCGCTCTCGACGCGCACGCCGTCGATGAACACGAGCGGCGCGTTGGAGAGCGAGATGGACGTGGCGCCGCGGATGTTGATGCGCGGCGCGGTCCCGATCGTGCCGGAGGCGTTCGTCACGTTCACCCCGGCGACGCGCCCTTGCAGCACGCCGGTCACCGTGGTCACGGGCGCCTTGCTCACGATGTCGGGACCATCGATCGAGGGGATGGTCGCGCCCTGCGCGGCACGCGTCTGGTTCCCCGCGGTCCCCGTGACGACGATCTGATCGAGCTGCGTGGCCGACGGCTCGAGCGCGAAGTCGATCGTCGTGTCCGCGCCGAGCGTGATCGACTTGGTCCCCTGGAGATAGCCGATGCGCCGCGCGATGATGGTGTACGTCCCCGTCGGCACGCCGGCGATGCGGTACGCCCCATCGGCGTCGGTGATCGCGCCGAGCCGCGTGGTCTCGACGATCACGCTCGCGCCCTGCACGGGCTGCCCGGTCTTGACGTCGGTGACGTGCCCGGTGATCGTCGCCGCGGGGGGCTCGACCGCCACGCGCTTCACGATCGCCGCCTGCCCGCTCCGGGTGAGGAGCACGTCCACGCCGGCGTCATAGAGCACCGCGCTCAGCGCCGCGCCCACGGTGAGGTCCGACGCGCTGAGCGTGACCTTCCGGTCCGCGGGGAGCTCGGACGGGCTGTAGGTGAGCCAGAGCCCCGCCTTGCGCGAGATCTCGCTCACCGCCTGACCGAGCGAGACCCCTTTGAGGTCGAGCGAGATGCGGTGCTGGAAGATGGCCGCGTTGCTCGCGTCGCGCCACCTGGCGTGTGACGACGCCTTGTTCGATCCGCCATCCTCGAGGACGAGGAAACGCGGACTGGCCGCGGCGAGCTGCACGCCGCGCACCGGCTCCTGCGCGCGACCCGGCTGCGGGGCGAGCACACCGAGAGCGATCGCGACCGCAGCCATCGGGCGCCATGGTCTGCGCGGTGCTCGAACTACACTGGCAAGCATGGGGGCCGTCCCTCCCGCCGGCGCGGGGCGCCGTGTCCGTGGGGTGTTGGGCAGGTGGCCGCGACGCGTCAATGCGCGCCGTCGGCCGGGGAGATCGTCACCGTCCGCCCGCGCCACTCGAAGCGCGCGCCGACGGCCGCAGTGATGACTGTCAATACATGCACGATCGGCTCGTCGCCGTAGGAGCCCGTGACCGGGCGGCGCGCGAGCTGCGGATCGGTGATGTGCACGTCGAGGTCGTACCACCGCCCGAGCCGGCGCGCGACCTCGCCCAGGCTCGCGTCGTGGAACTCGAGCCGCCCGCGCGTCCACGCGAGCTCGCGTGCGACGTTCGCGTGTCGTACGAGCGTCACCTCCCCGCTCGGCGAGAGCGTCACGAGCTCCCCCGCGTGCAGCGACACCTCGGGTGCGCCCCGCGGCACCGGCGCCGCGACCGTATCTCTCACCGGCGGCACCGCCGCGACCGCGACCGCGCCCTCGGCCACCATCACGCGCTCCACCGGATCGTCGGCGTACGCGCGCACGCCGAACCTGGTCCCCACGTCGCGCGCCACCCCGTGCGCGGTATGCACGGCGAAGGGGCGCGTGGTGTCGTGCAGCACGGTGAAGTAGGCTTCGCCATCCAGATAGACATCGCGCCGCGTCACGCCGAACGTGGCCGGGATGCGCAGCTTGCTGTCGACGTTCAGCATGACCTCGCTCCCGTCGAGCAGTCGGATGATCGCCCGCTGTCCGCGCCCGGCGGCGTACTCGCGCATCGCGGGCGCCGTGGCGGCGGGAGGTGGCGTGCGGCCACGGAGCGCGAGCCACGCGCCGCCCCCGGAGACCACGAGCGCCACGACGATCGCCGCGGCCCACAGTCCCACGCGTGCCCCCGCAGGGCCGAGCTGCCGGAGCGGGATCGACCGCTCCACGCGGCGCGACGTGGATGCACGCACGACTTCGGTGTCGGCCACCGCGATCCCGAGCTGCCGCGCCACGCGCGCCCACGCCGCGCTCACGTCGTACCGGTCCCGCGCGCCGAGCGCGCGCCCTTCCGCGCGCCACGCCCGCCGCAGCTCGGCGATCGCTGCCCGGCGCTCCGGATCGGAGCCGATCCACGCCTCCACCGCGGCACGCTCGGTCGGGGTTGCGACCTCGTCGAGGTACCGGCCGAGGAGCGTCAGTTCGATCGACTCGGACATGCGCGCGAGGGAATGGCGTGCGGGATGGGAACGAGCCTCATCACGTCCATGACGCCGCAGCCGGCGGGTTTACTTAGTGCGGGGGG
>JADGGM010000411.1 GCA_019689955.1 Gemmatimonadaceae bacterium | reverse complement strand
AGCGGCTGCGGTGGAGCCTGCCGTTCCTGCACGTCGGTGCTCCGTGTAACGATATGGCAATCCTAAGTGAAGTTGTCGGGATAGTCAAGTTAAGTTGGTGTTTTTGGTGCGAATTGTAAGTTGTTGGGGGGTAAGTTGTTGCCTGCTAACAGCAGGTGGGTGATGGACACGGATCCGCCGCGTCTCTTGGCGCCCGTGGCATGGCCGGCACCGGCCCAGCACGCCCCGCCGAAGGGAGCTATCCCTTACGAAGCACGGGTCGTTAGTTAGGTTTATCGTGTAAACCTAACTAACTCCAGCTCCGGAGTTAGGGATATGGCTTCCGACACTGGTCCTGAATGCTTGGACGCATCGTATCGCTGACCTGGAAGCACGACCCTACCCTCTACGCTCCGCCGAAGTACCGGCGGGCGTGCCGGTACGATGCCTTCATTCCCGACCCCCTGGCTGGGCGGGAGCTCACGCTGCCGGGCGACATCGCCGGCGTGGTCTCGGAGGCCGAGGCCGCCATCCGCGAATTGAATACCGTCGCACGTCCGGCGCTCACGCCCTTGGCGAGGCTCCTCCTGCGGACCGAGTCCATCGCGTCATCGAAGGTCGAAGGGCTGCAGGTCGGCGTCCGCGAGCTGGCCCGGGCCGAGGTCCGGGTGGAGTCCGGCGGCAAGGCGAGCCCCACCGCGCTGGAGATCATGGCGAACATCGACGCGATGGAGCTCGCCATCCACGAAGCAGCGAGCGTGAAGCGATTCTCCGTTCGGGAGATCCTGGCGATTCACCGGAAGCTCATGGAGCACGCGCCGAACGCGCACGTGGGGGGGAAGATCCGGACCGTCCAGAACTGGATCGGCGGCAACGACTACAACCCGTGCGGTGCCGACTTCGTCCCCCCGCCGCCCGAGTACGTCGATCCGCTCCTGGCCGATCTGTGCGACGCGATGAACGAGGACGAGCTCCCCCCGCTCGTCCAGGCGGCGCTGACCCACGCACAGTTCGAGACGATCCACCCGTTCGCCGACGGCAACGGGCGGACCGGCCGAGCGCTCATCCACGTCCTGCTGCGTCGCCGCGGGGTCGCGCCCGAATACGTACCCCCGATCAGCGTGGTACTGGCGGCAGAACGGGATCGCTATATCCAGGGGCTCACCGACTACCGGGAGGGGAGGGTCGACCGGTGGATCGAGCGCTTTGCGGCAGCGGCGGCGACCGCGGCGAAGCTCGCGCTCGCATACCTGGAAGCCGTTCAGGCGCTGAGCGCCCGCTGGCGGTCCCAGCTCGCCAACTCCCCCAACGCGCCACGCGCCGACGCGGCAGCGTGGGCCGTCATCGACGTGCTACCCGCGCACCCGATGATCACGGCTCCGGTCGCGGCGGCTGTCACGGGGCGCTCCAGGCCGCAGATCTACCAGGCCTTCGAGCAACTGCAAGCAGCCGGCGTACTCGTCCCCGTGCCTGGCCGGCCTCGCAATCGGTCGTGGGAGGCGGTCGGATTGCTCGACCTGCTCGCGGGGCTGGAGTCCGGCCGGCTCCCTTCCAACCGTGGCGACCGCTCGCCCGGGTGACGGCGGCCCGCCGCGACGGATGAGGGGAGGCGAGCGATCAGCCTCGCAGCACCAGGAACGCGATGATCGCCACCACCACCACCGCCCCGCCGAGGATCCACGGCAGCATCGCGCTCCGCTTCCGCCCGCGCTTGCCGGGGTACTTCCCCAGCTCCGCCGTCACCGCTCGTGTGGCGAGCTGCGTGTTGCGGCGGCTGAACGAATCGTCGGCGTGGTCCTCGAACTGGACCGAGCGGATCCCTGGGGGGAGAGGGCGACGCGAGAAGGTGAACACCGTGTCGCCGATGGCGATCTGGTCTCCTTCCTCGAGCATGCGCGGCACGGTGACGGACTGACCGTTGATCTTGGTGCCCGAGGAGCCCATCGAGTACAGCACGTACTCGCCCCCCTCGGAGCGCACGTCGGCGTGGAAGCGGGAGACGGTGGGGTCCTTGAGCACGATGCTGCACCCGATCTCCCGCCCGATCTGCACGACGCGCTTGCGCAGCGTGTACCCCTTCTTCGCGGCGTGATCGATGAGGAGCGCCGGCGCCGCCTCCCCCGGGGGCTCGGGGCGTGGATCGTCGAGGGTATTGAGGAAGACAAAGCGGGCCGACCCCGCGGCGATCACGTCGCCGGAGCGGAGGGTCACCCCCTCGGTGGGGGCTTGCTTCCCGTTGAGGACCACCACGTTCTGCGCGGACGCGGGGATGAGGCGCGCGTCTCCGCCGATCACCTGCAGTCGGAAGTGGCGTGCGGCGAGATCGCGCCCCGGGATGCGCCAGGTTGCTTGCGAGCCGCTCCCGACAATCAGCTCCACGCCGTTCAGCTCGCGCGGATTGTTCTCGAGGTCCGGACTCCCTTCGAGCTCAAGAAACGGCATTGCATCCTCTCCCATCGCCAAGCGGTGAGTCGACTGCGACACTTCCGACCGTGCCTGGTATAACGCGCAATCGGGCACCCTGGCAACATCAGATGTTGTGGCCAGCTTGCTCTATCCAGGTGAGCCAGTTGAGCTTATCTGCCGTGCACGCCAATTTCCAGCATGTCGCCGCCGCGTGAAACACGCGGTCCCGCTCGCTCTGGCCCGTCTTTCGCCGATCCGCTGCCGCGTGTTCCTCCGTACGATCGCCCCGCTGCTCCGTCGTCCGCTCGCGCTGGGCGCCGTGCTCCTGCTCGCGGCGTGCGAGGCGGCGGGCGCGGGGCGCGCGGCGCGCGCGGCCGACACCGATACGCTCGACATCCCGGCCTTCGACACGATCACCGTGGCGCACGTGGAGGACACGACGCGGGTGCGCGCGGTCCCGCCGGTACGCTCGCGCGAGCTGAGCCCGCTCGCCGACTCGCTCGCCGAGTACATGACGTTCCTGGCGAAGTTCCAGCGCGTGTTCGTGGGCGCCTCGCGCGCCAAGCGCCTGCTCGTCGACATCGGGCGGATCAACGCGAAGGTCGCCACGCCGGCGCTGCACCGCGCCTACGAGGAAGCGGTCGCGGCGCTCTCCCCGATCCGGATCGGCGACCGCTTCCGCCTCCACGGCCCCTGGGGCGCGGACGATGCAGAGGTCACGGGTTTCGGCGTGTGGAACGGGCGCATGGTGGCGACGCTCGCCGTGCCTCGGGTGGTCGACTCGCTCGCCCGCCGCAAGGCGCCGCTCGTCGTGCTCGCCGTCCGCAGCGATTCGGCGCAGCCGCCGGTGGTCGACAGCTGCGCGCGCGACAGCGTGGGCGCGACGCTCGCGGCGCGCATCCCGCTGGTGCGGGATTCCCTGGTGCAACTGCTGCAAGGGGACTCGGCGTTCTTCCCGCCGCGGCTGCGGGCGGTGCGGCGCACGCGAACGTCGTACGCGGTCGGATGCTTCGGGCGAGGGCGCGTGCTCCTCATCGCGAACAGCTCTGCGGGCGGGTACGAGGTGGTGCGCGAGCACGCGGTGCTCCTCGACACGGCCGGCACGCCGACCGCGCTCCGCGTCGGCGACCTGCGGTTCAAGGCGCACGAGGTGCTCCGCGTCTTCGATGCCGACGGCGACGGGGTGGACGACATTGCCGTGATCGGTCGCGCGCCGCGGAGCGGAGGGACGGTCGTGCTCCGCCTCGACCCGCCGCGGCTGCGGCTGGAGTACCTCATGAGCGGCTTTGCGTGGGAGACCTTCTGACGGGACCGCGCCTGCGCGTGTGCTTCCTCACCTCCGAGCTGTTCGGGTGGGGGCGCTACGGTG
>JADGGM010000410.1 GCA_019689955.1 Gemmatimonadaceae bacterium | reverse complement strand
CCTCGTGCACCTCCACCCGGAACCCCCACCCCTCGAGCACTGCCGCGAGCGTCCGCGCCACCGCCGCCTCCCCGGGCGCGCCCGGGGTCAGTGAAGGGTTGCGCGAATCGATGCGCACCAGCTCGCGCACGAGCGCCGTGGCATCGCCGCGTGCGGGCGCCGTCATCGCGCGCTGCTCACCGGGGCCGGGCTCACCGTCGCCCCGTCTTCGTCGATCGTGAACGGGAGCAGCTCGCCCACTCGTGCGACCGCGTCGCGCACGTCGGCTGCGCGCTCGGCGGGCGCGATGACGAGCACGCTCCCGCCCCCCGATGCGCCGAGTGCCTTGCCGCCGTACGCCCCCGCCGCGCGCCCGGCCGCGAGCACGCGTTCGATCGCCGGCGTGGTGATCCGCGGGTGCAGCGCGCGCTGATGCTCCCAGTGCTCCGCGACCAGCCCGCCGAGCGCGTCGAGCGCGCCCTGCTCGAGCGCGACGATCATCTGCTCGGCCAGCTCGCGCATGCGCGCCAGCGCCGTCACCACGCGCGGCGTCCGCGCCCGATACGCATCGAGCACCGCGGTGATCGTCTCCCCCGAGATGCGCGACTCCCCGGTGTACACCACGATGCACTGCCGCTCGATCGCTGCGCGCGGCTCGCGCGAGAGCGGGATGCGTTCCGCGCGTACGCGCTCACCGAAGTGGAGCGCCAGCGCCCCCCCGAACGCCGCCGCGTAGTGGTCCTGGCTCCCACCGGCCACGTGCAGCTCCTCCACTTCCACGGCCCGGCTGCGTTCCGCGAGCGCGGCGCGGTCCGCCACGACCCTTTCGCCGCACCACGCCGCGATCGCCGCCTGCAGCGCCACCCCGGCCGCCGACGATCCGCCGAGCCCGGCGCCGCGCGGAAAGTCGTTCCGCAGCGCCAGCCGCACCCCGTCCACGCCCGCCCGGCGCAGCGCCGCCTTGGCCAGCTCCGCCCCGCCCTCTACCGGGAGGTCAGCCAGCCGTCGCGCTCGCTCCACGCGCCCCTCCTCGTCGATCACGATCCCGTCGCCCGATGGCGCCAGGCGCGCCGTGGCGTACCGCGCGATCGCGACGTTGCACACGCACCCGCCCTGTTCGACCGTGTACGGCGGCACGTCCGTCCACCCGCCGCCGAAGTCGATGCGGACCGGCGCGCGCGCGAGGAGCTCGCCCGGGTCGGTCGTCATCGGTCAGCTCGAATGGTCGTGGCGGCCGGGAACGTCGTTGGCGCGGGCGGATGTGAGGGCGTCGACATGTGTGAGGAGCCTACCAAGCCACGAGATGCGACGCAAGCGGACGGGATGGCGGCCATTGGCCCCTCGTCGCCCAAGGGCGAGCGCCGCACTCGCGTTCGCGGTTGCATGCTCGACTGATTCCGCGGCCGCTGGACACGGTCGCTTCGGCGGCGTGTATGCACGCCCCCTTGCTCTCAATAGGTTTCACATCCATTATTCTGTTTCACATAATTGTGAAACATGGCAGATAATGTGAGAAATCGATGGACGCGCCATACCGTGGACCGGATCGTCGCCCTGCTGGTCGATGCGCTCAGGCCGACGGCGGAAATCCGATCCCGGAATGCGCCGACTGATGGCGATCTGGTCGTCGCGGAGCCGCCGACGATTCGAATCAGAGACGAACGCGGTCGTGCGGTCCTGCTGAGCCTCGTCCCTTGGACCGGTCGCCCGGCCAAGACCGCTCATGCGCCCCTCTGGGTGCTTCGGCACGCCTCCAAGCGCGTGCTGGCCACGCTGCGGGAGAGTGACGAGAACTTCGTCGACTTGGCGGGCGCGGTCCGTCTACATCTTCCGGGGGTGCTGGTCGACCGCAACGACCTCGTGCCGCCGCCGGCGCGCGCCGCGGGGGGGCCACCGCGGAACCCGTTCTCCGACCGCAATTCGCTCGTCGTCCGCACGCTCCTCGCGGGAGGTCCGGACCGTTCGTGGAGCATCCAATCACTCGCCGCCGCGGCCGGAGTCTCACTCGCAACGACGTCCTACGTCGTGCGCGCACTCGCTGAGGAAGGACTTGTCGAGACGACTCGCGGGCGCACGGGGAAGCACGTCGACGTCCTCGACCGCGATCAGCTCATCCAGCGATGGACGCGATTCTACGACTGGACGATGAATCGTCGGCTCACCGTCGCCGCACCAGTCGGCGCACCGGCGCGCTTTCTCCGCAGGCTCGAGGGGGCGCTGCGTCGTCAGCAGTGGGCGCTCACGCTCCAGGCCGGCGCGAGCCTCGTCGCACCACACGCCGCGTGGGACCACGTGCACGTCTATCTGCCTGTCGCAACGGTGGCCGACTTGAACGAGGCAAGCGCCAGACTCGGCTGGGCGCCCGACACGCAGGGGCGACTGACGCTGATGGCACCATACTATCGTGAGTCCGTGTGGCACGACGTGCAAAAGGTCGATGGCCTCTTCGTCGTGAGCACGCTCCAACTCGTCCTCGACCTCTGGCATTACCCGGTCCGCGGGCGAGAGCAGGCGGAGCACCTCCTGAAGCTTTCCGCGCGCGACACGCATCGTGCCTGACCGCCACGACTCCGACCTCGAGTGCCCGCTGCGTCAGACGCTGTGGGTGTTGCGTGAGTACCTGCCCGAGCTCGTTCTCATCGGCGGATGGGTACCCGAGTTGTATCGGCGCTACGGCGGGTTCGCGGGGTGGTCATCGCGATCCTCGTACACGACCAAGCTCGATGTTCTGGTCGAGGCCGATGCTGCCGCTATCGCAGCGGGAAACGCGGCGGCGCGCGCCTCCCTCCGAACGGCCCGCACGTGTCTCGCCACCGCCATCGACCATGATCTCACCCCCGTGGCCGACATGCTGCTGCCCGGGACCGGATCTCCCCGCGTGCCGCGCTGGCGGACGTGCTGGGGTACCTCTCCGACGTCCGCGACGTGCTGGACACGTTCGGCGCCGATCGAACGAAGCGCCGACGGCCCCGCTGATCAGCTCGAGTGGTCGTGCACGATCTCCCACCGCCCGCCCACGCGCTCCATCACCAGCGACGTTGGCCCGCGCGCCACCGTCGAGTCGCCGCGCGAGAGCACGTAGAACGCGAGCACGTGCGCCACGCCCGGCGCCAGCGAGTCGATCGCCACGTCCTCGAACGAGAGCGAGTCCTGCATCCCCGGCGCCGCGAAGCGCGGGGCGTACGCCGCCCGGATCGCCGCGCGGCCGTGCAACACCCCCCGCCGCCCCACGAAGCTCGTGCGCTCGCTGTCCAGATAATATCCCACGAAGGTGTCCAGGTCCCCCCGGTTCCATGCGCGCGCCGATTCCACCATCATTGCAATAATCTCCGCACGCATCCCCGGCCCCACGTCGGCCGCCGGGCCCGGATCACGAGCGGATGAGCGCGATGCCCTGCAGGAGAGCGCCGCCGCCGCCAGGGCGAGGGCAAGGAGGGACGAGCCGGTGCGGATCCACATGGTCGTGTCTCGATCGAAGGAGACAACAAGCTAGCGCGCGGTCTCCCGATTGCCAGGCCGCGCGCACGGTGCCAAGATCATACCGCGCGCGGCACGCCTCGTGCGCCTCACTGGGTTGCTATGCCTGACCTCTCGCGGTACCTCGAAGATCGCACCCTCATCATGTTGTCGAACCGCGAGCCGTACGAGCACCGCCGCGGCGACACGGGGATCGAAGTCCGCCAACCCCCGGGCGGCCTCGTCTCCGCCCTCGACCCGACCATGCGCGCGACCCACGGCGTGTGGGTCGCGTGGGGCTCCGGCTCCGCCGACGCCGACACCGCCGCCGCCGC
>JADGGM010000409.1 GCA_019689955.1 Gemmatimonadaceae bacterium | reverse complement strand
GGGCACGGGTTGCGCGACCCACGCCCCCGCGCCGAGCAGCGCGAGCGCCGCAGCGCCCGCCACCCCCCACGCGATCCGGCGGCGCGTCGCGGTCGTCACGGCTTCGCGGTCACGGTGAACACCCCACCGTCGCTCCGTCCGTTCACGGCGGGGTTGTACATCTCCTCGGCGTGCGCGGGCGGGCGCACGAACACGCCCGGGGTCGTGGCGCGGGCGATGTACGTGGCGGTGTACGTCCCGGGCCAGAGCATCGTCGCGACGTACACGACGCGGTCGTCGCGCAGCTCCTTGTGGTCCCACGGCGACCACCACCCGGCGTCCCAGCTCCCGAACCACCACCGGGCGTCGAGGTCGTCGGTGTCCGGGGAGCCCTCGTCTCCCTCGTCCGCGCCGGCGCGGAGATTCGCGCCGGGGCCCGGGAGCGCGGCCGCGGTGCGGAGGCTCAGGTCCACCGCCTCGAGCCCCGCGGGGAGCGCATCATCGACCACCACGAAGTGCCGCTCCGCCGGCACGGTGATGCGCAGACGGACGCGCACGAGCTCTCCCTCGACCGCGCTCACGATCGGCGTGGCCGCGTCGTAGCGCTCGTACCACCGCTCCACCTGGATCCCCTGGTCGAACGGCGTCACCGGGCGCTCGAGCGGGACCTCGTGCACGGTGACGTAGTAGTACGCGACGTCGCCGGGCTTCGCCCCGGGGATGTCGACGGCGAGGCGGAGGACCGGGGCGCCGCGCGCATCCTTGGACAGGAGCCCTGCGAGCGCGATGGTCGAGTCCCCCGCGACGCCCGCGGGCCCCGTAGTGAAGATCGTGCGTGCCCCGCTCCGCACGCGAATCCCGCGCGCGGCGGCCTGCCGCTGCCGCGCCTCGTAGGCCGCGAGCGCGCCGGCGACGGACGCGGCATCCTGCGTGGTCCAGAGCCAGCTCGACCCGCGCCCCTGCTGCACGAGGGACTCCACGAGCGGGCCCACGAGCGGGTGCGTGGGGTTCACGGCGAGCGTGGCCGTGAGGAGCCGCGCCAGCGGGCGCGTGTACGAGTCGAAGTAGAACGCCTCGTGCGCCCGCGGGGGGAGCACGGCGCGGTTCCCCTCGATGCGCACCTCGCCCCACGCGGGGGCGATGAGGGAGAGCGCCTCGCGCGTCGCCCCGCGCCGCGCGAGCACCTCGCCGAGGAGGACGCGGTCCTCCCAGCGGAGCTGCGCCGCGTTCGCGAGCAGCCGGTTCTCCGCGGGGATGTCCGGATGCCCGGCGCGGCTCAGGAAGTCGACCGCGGCCACGCGGTCGCTCAGCACCGTCGCGTGGGTGGTGTACCAGTTGGCCACCGGGGTGAGCACCGGCTGCTCCGCGGTCTCGTGCAGTGCGCGCGTGAGGAACGCGGCGAGGCGGGCGAGCACGGAGTCGCTCACCGGGATCCCCGCGCGCTGCGCTTCGAGGAGGAAGCGTCCGGCGTGCGCGGTGAGCCACGGGGAGGTCCAGTCCTCCGCGCTCCAGAAGCCGATCCCGCCGTCGGTCCGCTGGCGGGCGGCGAGCGTCTCCACGGCGCGCGCCAGCTCGCGCCGCGCGCGGGGATCGTCGTGCGCGCCGCGTAGCCGGTACAGCGCGAGCAGGGGAACGGCCACGCTCGTCACCTGCTCGGAGCAGTAGTACGGGTAGACGTGGAACTGTTCGTACATCCCGCGCAGCATCGCCAGCGGCGAGCCGCCGAGCGAGAAGGTGACGCGCGAGCGTGCGGGATCGATCCCCGCCGGGAGCGTCAGCGTCACCGTCGCGGTGTCGTGCACCATGCCGCTCGCGGTGAAGGCGCGCGGGTGGAACACGGGGCGCACGGGGATCGCGACCTGCACGGCGTCCGCGTCCGCCCCGCTGGCCGCGGTGAAGCGGAACGTCGCCGAGTCGCCGGCGATGGCGCGGAAGGGGAAGCGCACCTCGGTGCCGCGCCCGCCGTCGATCGTCGCGCGGCGCGACGCCGGGCCCGCGAGCTCGATCCCCGTCGCCGACGCCTGCACGGTGACCGACGCGCTTCCCGGCGTGCGGCGGTTCACGACGGTCCCGGCGGTGAGCCGGTCGCCTGCGCGCACGAAGCGCGGGAGCGCGGGGCGGGCCACGAGCGGGCGGGTGACGAGCATCGACGACTCCCCGCTCCCGTACCGGTCCCCGGCGGTCACGGCGACGGCCATCACGCGGAACGTGGTGAGATTGTCGGGGAGCTTGGCCGATGCGATGGCCTTTCCGTCGGGGCCCGTGACCACCGAGCCGAGGAAGAACGCCGTCGTCTGGAATCTCGAGCGCAGGATGTCCGACCGGTCCGCGCCGCCACCGCCCCCGGGCGCGCGGCGCCCCTTCTCCCCTTCGGGGATCTGCGGCGCGACGTTCGCCATGTTGCTCGCCAGGCGCAGCCCGAGGCCGCGCGGGCGGTAGAGCAGGTCGATCGGATCGGGGGTGCGGTACCCGGTGAGGGCGAGCACGCCTTCGTCCACCGCCCACAGCGTCACCTCGGCGCGCGCGCCCGCGCCGCGCGTGTCACGCACGGTGAGCGCGACGTGCGCGGTGTCGCCCGGGCGGTACTCTGTTGCCGTGGGGGCGACGGTGACGGCGAGCCGCTTCACCTCGGGGGTGACGCGCAGCTCGGTGTACCCCACGCGGATCGTCGGCCGGCCGGGGTCGTCGAGGCGCCCCGGCGGCGCGCTCCGCCCGCGCACGATGAACACCGACACGAACGCGTTCGGCACGAACGCTTCGGTGATCGGGAACTTCAGCGTCGTCGACCCCGAGGTGAGCGTGAGCCGGCGCTGCGCGATGAGCCCTTCGCGTTCCACCGTCACCCACGCCTCGGCGCCGGTGAAGGGGGAGGCGAAGAGCACCGTCGCCGTGTCGCCCACGGTGTAGCGCGTCTTGTCGGCGATCACGTCGACCTTGAAGCGGCTCTCGTCGTTCCACGGCACCCAGTCCTTCCCCGTGGCCCAGCGGTAGAAGGTCGTCGTCGCCTCGCGGCCGGCGGCATCGCGCGCGTGGAGGGAGACGGTGTACGTCCCCCCCGCGGGCGGGGTCACGGTGCACGGGACCGCGTCGGCGCCGGTGGTGACGTCGCAGCGCGCCACGGTGTCGGCCACCCACTCGCCGACCAGCTCGGCGACGCCGTCGCGCTCGCGGTGCACCTGGTGCCACTCGCGCCGCACGACCACGCCCTGCACGCGCACGCCGCGCACGCGCTCCCCCGTCGGCCGGACGGTGATGATCCCGATCGACTGCGGCGCCCCCGCGGTCCAGAAGAACCTGCCGCCAAGCGCCTTCGCGCCGATGTAGAACGCCGCCGGGTGCACGACCACCGAGGCCGACGCGCCGACGACCTGCCGGTTCACGTCCTGCACCGACGCGGAGATCGTGACGCGCGCTGCGCGTCCCTTCTGCGGCTCCGGCAGCGCGACGTCCACCGTGTGCGCGCCGCGCGCGTCGAGTGTGTCGGTGCCGCTGGCGACCACGCGGACGTCGTTCCCCTCGTCGCCCTCCTCCCACCACCACCCGCTCTCGCCCACGAAGTAGCCGTCGGTGTTGGGGATGGTGAAGTCCCACGAGGAGAGCGGGACCTGCCGCATCTGCCACGTGACCGCGGCGCGCGCCATCGGGGCGCCGAAGAGGTAGCGCGCCTCCACGCGCGCGTGCAGCGAGTCGTGGGGGAAGCGCGGGAGGGTGTCGGCGCTCACCGACACGAGGAACTCCGGCGGCCGGTACTCGGCCACGCGGTAGCTCGTCGAGGCGATGTCGACCCAGCGCCCCCCGCGCGCGACGCGCAGTTGCACGT
>JADGGM010000408.1 GCA_019689955.1 Gemmatimonadaceae bacterium | reverse complement strand
GCCGTGAACAGCGCCGCGCTCCCGGAGCAGCTCGTCGAGAGCGAGCTGTTCGGGCACGAGCGCGGCGCGTTCACCGGGGCGGCGACGCTCCGCAAGGGCGCGTTCGAGGCGGCCGGCAAGGGGACGATCTTCCTCGACGAGATCGGCGAGCTCCCCCTCCCCGCGCAGGCGAAGCTCCTCCGCGTGCTCGAGGAGCGGCAGGTCACCCGCCTCGGGAGCACGCGCCCGATCGCCGTCCCCGCGCGCGTGATCGCGGCGACCAACCGCGAGCTGGAGACCGAGGTCGGCGCGTCGCGCTTCCGGCGCGATCTCTACTTTCGGCTCAACGTGCACGTGCTCCGCGTTCCTCCGCTCCGCGACCGTGCCTCCGACATCCCGGAGCTCGTCGACCACCTCGTCGGCACGATCGCCGCGCGATTCGGGCTTCGCCGCAAGCGCGTTGCGCCGGAGGCGATGCAGCTCCTCATGGCGTACGACTGGCGGCAGAACAACGTGCGCGAGCTGCGCAACGTGGTCGAGCGGATGATCATCGCCGCCGACGGCGAGGTGATCGGGGCCGAGCACGTGCCGATGGAGGTACGCGAGCACGCGCCGGTCGCCGCGCGCGGGACGCCGGCGCGCACTTTCCTCGAGCGCAAGGCCGAGGCGGAGCGCGAGATCATCGTCGCCGCCCTGGAGCGCAATGCGTGGCACATCACGCGGACCGCGCAGGAGCTCGGCCTCGCCGACCACGCGAGCCTTCTCAAGATCATGCGCCGGCACCACATTAGCCGCGACTGACCATCCCCGCAGCGGCCCCCGGCCGGCCCGTGCAACCGGCGCGGCCGCTCGCTCGTATGGGGCGAAGACGACGCCCTCGGAGGAGGCTTCGTGGACACGACGGATCTTCGGGCGCGCGACGGCGAGCGGCGCGCGAGCCCCGCGCCCGCCGCACCGCGCACCGCTCCTGCCCCGACCGCGCTCGCGGACGACGCGCGGCCGCCGTTCGCGGCCGGCATCGTCGCGGCGCTCGCCGTCGCCAACGTCGCCATCCACTGGCTCACCAACCTCGTCACCCCCTTCGGCGTGCACCGCGACGAGCTGCTGTACCTGGCGATGGGGCGGCACCTGCACCTCTGGCGGATGGACTTCCCCCCGGCGATCGCGCTCCTCGCGCGCGCGCAGCACGCGCTGCTCGGCGATTCGCTGTTCGCCATCCGCATCGTCCCGTCGCTCTGCGGCGCGGCGCTCGTCGTGCTCGCCACGTGCATCGCGCGCGAGATGGGCGGGGGGAAGTACGCGCAGGCCATCGCGGCGCTCGCCGTCCTGATGAACGGCGTGTTCCTCCGCGCCGCGCTGCTCTTCCAGCCGGTCGTGCTGGACCAGCTCTGCTGGGCCGCCGCGCTCTACGCGCTCGCGCGACTCTGCCGCGACGACGACCGCCGCTGGTGGCTCGCGCTCGGCGCGGCGCTCGGCGCGGGGTTGCTGAGCAAGCTCATCATCCTCGTCCTCGGTGCGGCGATGCTCGCCGCGCTCCTCCTCACCCCCATGCGCCGCGCCCTCGCCACGCCGTGGCCGTGGCTCGCCGCGCTCCTCGCCCTCCTCATCGGCAGCCCGACGATCGTCGGCCAGGTGCGACTCGGCTTCCCGATCGTCGGCCAGATGGGGGAGCTGCGGAACGCGCAGTTGGAGCACGTATCGGCCGGCGAATGGCTCACCAGCATCGCGACGCTGGGCCCGACGATGCTCGTCGCGGCCATCGGCGCCATCGCCCTCCTCGGCGACCGCGCGATGCGACGCTTCCGCGCCGTGGGGCTCGCGTGCGTCATCGCCTTCGCGACGATCTTCGCGCTCCACGGGAAGCCGTACTACGCAGCGCCCGTCTACCCCGCCCTCTTCGCCGCCGGCGGCGTGTGGTTCGGCCGCGTGCGCGGTGCGCGCGTTGGGGCGTGGGTCCGCGCCGCGATGGCGGTGCTCATCGTCGCGTATGGCATTGTCCCCGTCCTCCCGCTCGCGCTGCCGATTCTCTCGGTGCGCGACACCGCGCGCTTCGCCGCCGCGATCGGCGTCACCTCACCGCTCCGCACGAACACCGGCGACCGGCTCACGCTCCCGCAGGACTTCGCCGACATGCTCGGCTGGCCGGAGCAGGCCGCGGCCGTCGCCGCCGTGTACCATGCGCTCCCGCCGGAGCAGCAGCGCGAGGCCGTGGTCCTCGCCGGCAACTACGGCGAAGCGGGGGCGATCGATCTCTACGGGCCGCGCCACGGTCTCCCCCCGGCGATCAGCACGCAGGGGACGTACTACCTCTTCGGTCCCGGCGACCGCCCTGGCCGCGTGCTGATCACGATCGGGCTCGAGCCCGAGCACCTCGCCCGGCTCTACGACTCCGTGCGCGTCGCCGGCTACGTGGACACGCCGGACGCGGTGCCCGAGGAGCGACACGTCCCGATCCTCGTCTGCACCGGCCCGCGCCAGACGCTGCAAGCGCTCTGGCCCTCGCTCGCCGGACGCTACTGATCGCGCGCCGCGCGCCCCCCGACGATGTGTCCACGTGGACACGATCCACCCTCGCGCACCGTGTCCGCACGAACACGATCGCCCCTCGCGCCGTGCGATCGGGCATCGCGGCTCTCGTCGTAACTCACTCGGCCACACGCGCTTGCCGCGCGGCCGCGAGATCTCCTTCGGCCCGGCCGGCCGCTTGCCTTTGCAGAGCGCCGACCCGACGCAGTACTCACCAGCGCCCTCGGGCGCGCTCCCGAAGGAGGAGACCATGCTTCGCACCCGCCATCACTCGCTCACCCGCGCTCGCGCCGCCGGCGCCACGCTCGCCGCATCCGCGCTCGTCCTCGCCGCCGCAGCGTGCAAGGACTCGGGGATCAAACCCGGCCAGGCGACGGCCACGCCCTCCGCGCCCGCCGTCGTCGCGACCGAAACGACCACCGTCCCGCCGGCCGAGGCCACGCCCAAGGTTCCGGCGAACGTCTCCTACGCCGAGGCGGAGTCGGTGTTCAGGGCGAAGCAGTACGGCCAGGCGGCCGACATGTTCGCCGCGTACACGACCACGCACGAGAAGAACCCGTGGGGCTTCTACATGCTCGGCCTCTCCGCCTGGAAGGGCGGGCAGCTCGACCGCGCGCAGAAGGCGTTCGAAGACGCGCTCGCGCTCGACCCCAAGCACGTCAAGTCGCTCGTCAACCTGAGCCGCGTGCTCCTCGAGGAGGGGAAACCGGGCGACGCGCTCGAGCGCGCGACGGCCGCGATCGCGATCGACTCCGGATCGAGCGACGCGTACCGCGTGCTGGGCCGCGTGCAGACGGCGCTCGGCCGCTTCGATGACGCCGTCGACGCGTACCACACCGCGCTCACCATCGACCCCGAGGACGTGTGGTCGATGAACAACATGGGGCTGCTGTTCATCCAGCAGGGGCGCTTCGAGGAGGCGCTGGGCCCCCTGGCGCGGGCGGTGCAGCTCGCCGACAGTGTGCCGACGTTCGCCAACAACCTCGGGATCGCGCTCGAGCGCACCGGGCACTACACCGCGGCCGCCGAGGCGTACCGGACCGCGCTCGCGGCGGACAGCACGTACGAGAAAGTGCGCGCGAGCCTGGCGCGCGTCGATGGGCGTAGGGATGAGCCGGGGATCGACACCGTATCGGTCGCATCGCTCGGGGATGCGTTCGCGAGCGAGGTCGCGGGCTGGCACGACGCCCACCTCGCCGGGCAGCCGGCGATGCTCGACAGCGGCGCCGTGGCCAAGGTGAAGATGGAGCCCTCCTCCGACTCCACCCACCCGCCGGAGCGCTGATCGGGCGCGCCGCTCGACGACCCCGGGGCGCGCCGCGCGGCGC
>JADGGM010000407.1 GCA_019689955.1 Gemmatimonadaceae bacterium | reverse complement strand
GGGTTTTACAGCGTGTACCGCACGCTGACGACGCTCCAGCACCGCCGCGAGGAGGAGCGCGGGGATCGCGGGACGCGTGGCGGCAGCGGGGGTGAGGAGTGAAGCGGTTCGTCCTCTTCGCGGTGATCGCGGCGGCGAGCATCGCGGCGCTCGCGGGGGTGCTCGGCGCGGTGGTGTACACGAGCCCGGCCGCGCAGCGGGCGGTGTGGGTGAGCGCGGCCGCCGCGCTCGGTGTGCAGTTGTTCGCGTTCGCGGTGGTGCTCATGGCGCCGCGGGCGAACGTGTTCGCGGCCTGGGGGCTTGGAGCGCTGCTCCGGGTCGCGGTGCTGGCGATCTTCGCGCTCCTCCTGGTGAAGGTCCTGGCGCTGCCGATCGCGCCGGCGCTGATCAGCTTGGTGACGTTCTTCTTCGTGACTACGCTCGTCGAACCCGTCTTGCTCAAGTGATGAAGCTCCGCACGATTGCACTCGCCCTTCTCCTCGCCCTCTCCCCCGCGGCCGCGCACCGTGCCGTCGCGCAGGAGGCGAGCCACCCGCAGCCGTCGCAGGTGCGCGTGGGGCCGCACGGCGAACACCTGGTTGGAGCGCAGGCCGGGCCGGTGGACATCGTCACCCCGCACATCACCGACTCGCACGCGCTCGAGCTCCCGTTCGTCGGTGAGGTGGAGCTGCCGCGGTGGACGCCGGTGCGGATCGGCGGGGTGGCGATCGACCTGTCGCCGACCAAGCACGTGGTGATGCTGCTCGTGGCGGCGGTGCTCTGCGTGCTCGTGCTCGTGCCGGCGGCGCGGGCACACGTGCGGCACACGCAGCAGGCCGGGGCGCCCAAGGGGTTCGCGAACGGGATCGAGGCGATGGTGCTCTACCTTCGCAACGAGGTCATCCTCCCGAACGTGGGGCCGCACGGGAACGCGTACGTGCCGTTCGCGCTCTCGCTCTTCTTCTTCATCCTCTTCGCCAACCTGCTGGGGCTCATCCCGTACGGGTCGACCGCCACGGGGAACATCTCGGTGACGGCGATGCTGGCGATCATCACCTTCGTGGTGGTCGAGATCTCGGGGATGCGGACGCAGGGGCTGGGGTACCTGCGGACGATCTTCTACATCCCGCCCAAGGAAGTGCCGCTGCCGCTCAAGCCGGTGCTGTTCGTGATCATGTCGATCGTGGAGCTGATCGGGAAGTTCACGAAGCCGTTCGCGCTCGCGATCCGACTGTTCGCGAACATGACGGCGGGGCACGTAGTGCTGCTCGCGCTCATCAGCTTGATCTTCACCTTCGGCAGCTACTTCGTGGCGCCGGTGCCGATCGCGATGGCGGTGGCGAGCAGCCTCCTGGAGATCTTCGTGGGGTTCCTGCAGGCGTACATCTTCACGCTCCTCTCCTGCGTGTTCATCGGGCTGATCCGGGAGGGGGGACACTGAGATTGGCAGGACGGCGCGGGGCCAGCTCCCTCCCGCGACCGCGTACCCGGTCGGGTGACCGGGGAAGCTCGTTGAGGCCCGGGCCTCGGTGACGAGCAGCGCTCGAGGCGGCGGAGTAGCCGGCCGAGCGCGCGGAGCAGTGATCAGGAACGTCGAACGGTGGAGTGCGCAATGCATCTCTATGGACTGTTGCAAGCAGCCGCGTCGTTCACGCGCGAGTACTCGGGCGCGTGGGGGCTCCTGGGCGCCGGTGTGGGCGCCGGGCTCGCGACGATCGGGGCTGGGATCGGGATTGGGCGGATCGGCGGGCAGGTGGCTGACGGGATCGCGCGTCAGCCGGAGTCGGCTGGGCAGATCCAGACGGCCGGTCTGATTCTCGCCGCGCTGATCGAAGGCGTGGCGCTGTTCGCCGTGGTGGTGGCGTTCAGCATTCAGAACAAGTTCTAAGTTGCAGCGCGGGGGAGCGCCCGGGCGCTCCCCCGCGTGTCTCTCACTCTCTACGGTAGGAACGCTCAATGTGTACGACGGTGCTCGGCACGGTGATCTCGCTTCTGGCGGCGGTGCCGGCTTTCGCGCAGGAAGGGGCGGAGGGGGCGCAGCACGCGCCGTCGAATCTGCTCTCGATCAACGGGGGGCTGATGTTCTGGACCCTCGTGATCTTCGTGGTGCTCATGTTCGTGCTCGCGAAGTTCGCGTTCAAGCCGATCACGGCGGCGGTGGAGGCGCGTGAGAAGGCGCTCGAGGACGCGATCGCGGCGGCGCGGCGGGATCGCGAGGAAGCGGCGGCGCTGCTCGCCGAGCACCGGAAGCTGGTGGAACAGGCGCACGCGAACGCGCAGCAGCTGATCGTGGAAGCGCGGAGCGCGGGGGAGAAGGTGCGCGCGGAGATCGTGGAGCGGGCGCACCAGGAGCAGAGGCAAATCCTCGAGCGGGCGCGCGCGGAGATCCAGGGGGAGCGCGATCGCGCGATCGTGCAGCTCCGGCGGGAGGCTGTGGAGCTGGCGGTGCGCGGGGCGAGCAAGGTGATCGAGAAGAACCTCGACAATGACACCAACCGTCGCCTCGTGGAGTCGTTCCTGGCGACGCTCACCCCGGCGATCCAGAGCTGATGCGCGACCCCACGATCGCCCGCAACTACGCCGACGCGCTCGTCTCCCTCGCCCGTGAGGCGGGGGACCTGGACGGGTGGGGCGTGATGATGGACGAAGTAGTGAACGCGGTCGCGAGCGACCGCCGGCTCGCCAACTTCCTCGCGTCGCCGCGGGTGAGCGCGGGGCAGAAGAACGCGATCCTGGCCAAGGCGTTCGCCGACCGGCTGCCGCGGCTGTTCGTCCGCTTCCTCCAGGCCGTGGTGACGCACCGGCGCCAGCACCTCCTCGCGGAGATCGCGCTGCAGTACCACACGATCGTGGACGAGCTGGAAGGGCGCGTGCACGCGGACGTGACGGTGGCGACCGAGCCGGATGCGGCGCTCGCCGCGGGGGTGGAACAGCGCCTCTCGGCGGTGCTCGGGAAGCGCGTGGTTCCGCACTTCCGCGTCCGCCCGGACATCCTGGGCGGCACGATCGTGCGCGTCGGTGACGTGGTGATGGATGGCTCCGTGCGCCGCCGGCTCAACACGCTGCGCGCGCGGATGCTCGGGCAGGTGCGCTGACCACGCGGCAGATCGTCGGCGCGCACCTCGCGCACACCCTGCACCGGCCATACAATACGCGGCGCCCCTCGTGGGCGCCGCTCGTGTTTCGTCTCCCTCCTTTCCCGACCGTCCGCGATGCTTCCGATCCTCTCGTTCGTGCTCGCCCTGCAGCAGGCGTCCGTCGCGCCCACCACCCCGCCGTCGGGGGACACCGTCGGCTACTGGCAGCAGCGGATCAGCTACCGGATCGTGGCGACGCTGGACGAGCGGGCGCAGGCGGTGCACGCAACGGGGGAGTTGCTCTACGTCAACCAGTCGCCCGACACGCTGCACGAGATGTACGTGCACCAGTACCTGAACGCGTTCCGCCCCGGGTCGCGGTGGAGCGCGGTGGACACGCGGGAGGGGCGGGAGCGGTTCCAGCACCTGCGTGAGCCGAACACGGCGTACGAGCGGTTCACGGCGGTCCCGACGTTCGACGGGGTGCCGGTGCACCCGGAGTATCCGCTGGCGCCCGACAGCACGGTGGTGCGGTTCGCGCTCCCGCACCCGCTGGCGCCGGGGGACTCGGTGCGCGTGTCGTTCGCGTGGGACGCGCGGCCGTCGGCGGTGGTGTACCGGCGCCAGGGGCGGCGCGGGCGGCACTACGACTTCGCGCAATGGTACCCCAAGGTGGCGGTCTACGACCGGAACGGGTGGGAGGAAAATCCGCTCGTGCCGGCGGGGGAGCTGTACGGGGAGTTCGGCACGTACGACGTGACGCTCATCCTGCCGAGCGATCAGA
>JADGGM010000406.1 GCA_019689955.1 Gemmatimonadaceae bacterium | reverse complement strand
GCCTAGCGCCCCGGCGACACGCCGATCACCGCCACCCCGGCCCCGCGCGCCACGTCGATCGCGTGGATCACCTCCTGATAGGTCACGGAGGGGTCGCCACGCACGAGGATGATCTTGTCCGGCCGCCCGGCGTAGATCGCCCTGAGCCGCGCCGCGAGGTCGGCCGGGCGCACCGGCTCGCGGTTGATCGCGTACCCCCCGCCCGGAAGCACCTCGAGCACGATCGAGGGGGTATTGGGGCCGTCCGTACGCTGCTCGGGGAGTTGTACCGCGATCATCCGCTGGACCGTGAGCGCCAGCATGGCCACGATCAGAGCACCAGGAGCACATCGAGCAACGGGGTGACGTTGGGTTCGGCGACCGCTCGCGTGTGGTTCATGGAACCCTCCCGGTAGCAGGTGGCCCCAACGTAAGTCCGGATCGTGAGGGCGGCGTAACCCGCGCGTGACGAATCGTGCAACGAACGATTAAGGCTCGATGTACGTAGCATGAAGAGATCGACGGTCCGACAATTCGCTCCCCCTCACGTTCATTCGTTCCCACCATGCGACCACCGCGATATCGCTCACTTCGCCTGGTCGGCCGCGCATGCTCGTTCGCGCTCGCCGCCACGGCTGCCTTCCCCGCGCTGGCCCGCGCCCAGGGCACGGCCACGCTCCGCGGCACCGTGACCTCGGGGATCGATCACGAACCCCTCGCCGAGGCCCGCGTCTCGATCGACGTGCCCCCGCGCGTCGCGATCACGAACGGCGCCGGGCGCTACACGCTCCGCGACGTCCCCGCGGGGCGCTACGACGTCGTCTTCACCGCGCTCGGCCACACCCCTCTGCACCGCACCATCGAGCTCGCCGCGGGGCAGAACGCCACGCTCGACGTGGAGCTCGAGCCGGGCTCGCTCATGCTCTCGAGCGTGATCACCACCGCGCGCCGCGCCCCCGCGCCGGCGAGCGACGTCGCGGCCACCGTGAACGTGCTCTCCCCCGAGCAGATCCGCACAAGCCCCGCGCGCGAGTCGCAGGACCTCCTCCGCGAGATCCCCGGCGTCGAGCTCCCGCGCACCAGCAGCAACGTCGGCGGCTCGGCGCAGATCGTCTCCATTCGCGGCGTCGATGAAGGGCGCACCGCGGTCTTCTTCGACGGGATCCCCGTGACCGATGCGTGGGGGGAGTGGATCGATTGGAGCCGCGTCCCCAAGGCGCTCCTCGACCACGTGGAGGTGATCGAAGGGGGCGGGTCGAGCCTCTACGGCAACCCGGCGATGGGCGGGGTGATCTCCTTCTTCTCCCACCCGATCGCCCCGGGCTCGTACCAGCTTCAGGTCGACGGCGGGGACCGCGACGCGCGCCACGTGTTCGCGTCCGCCGGCGTCCCCCTCGGCTCAGCCTTCTCCGCCATGGTGAGCGGCGACTACGGCGACGGCGGCGGCTACACGCTCGTCGAACCGAGCCAGCGCGGCGCGATCGACCAGCGCTCCACCTCGATCCGCCGGAACGCCATGGCGCGCATCGAGTACGCGCCGTCGTCTCGCCTCACCGCGTTCCTCGGCGGGCAGTTGTTCAGCGACGACCGCAACCTCGGCACGCCGCTGAGCCGCGACCGCCGGCGCAATGGGCTCCTCGACCTCGGCGTCGACTACCGCGGCACCGCGGGCGCGCTCTTCTCCGTCCGCGCGTGGGACTCCGACATGCGCGAGGACCAGTACGCCACGAGCATCGCCGCGGATCGCTCCTCCGAGCGGCTCACCTCGTGGCAGCACATCCCCAGCCACGACTGGGGCGGGAGCGTGCAGTGGTCGCGCGGCGATCTCTTCGGCTTCGAGTCCGTCACCGCCGGCGCCGACGTGCGGCACCTCGGCGGGCGCATGGCCGAGCAGGACTACACCGTGGGCGGCGACACCGTCTTCATCCACTCCGGCGGCGACCAGCTCCTCACCGGCGTCTTCGCGCAGGGCGTCCTCGCCCCGCTCTCGCGCCTCCGCATCGAGCTCGGCGCGCGCGTGGACCGGTGGGGGAACGACAACGGCTTCGCCACCGATTCGCTGGGGACCACGAAGTACGCGGACAAGACGCGCAGCGCCTTCTCGCCGCGCCTCGGCATCAAGTACCAGGTCACCTCGTCGCTCTCGCTGCACACCGCCGTCTACCGCGCCTTCCGCGCCCCCAACCTGGCCGAGCTCTATCGGAAGTTCTTCTCCGGGACCAACGAGAACCTCCCCAACCCCGGGCTCGAGCCGGAGCACGTGACCGGCGAGGAAGTCGGCTTCAGCTTCCAGCCCGCACCGTGGGTGCAGCTCAAGGGCACGGTGTACAACGCCGACATGCGCGACCTCAACACGTTCGTCACCATCGCTCCGGGGCAGCGCCAGCGCCAGAACGTGCAGAAGACGCAGAGCCAGGGTGGCGAAGTGTATCTCGCGCTGCGCCCGGTCGAGCCGCTCTTCGTCAGCGCGAGCCTCAACTACGACGACGACCGCATCGTCGCCGGCCCCACGCCGGCCTCGATCGGGACGCGCGTCGGGCGCGTACCGCTCCAGCGCGCCGTGATTCGCGGGACGTACAGCACGGCGAAGCTCGGCGCCCTCACCCTGCTCTGGCGGTACGAGGGGGTGAGCACCACGTTCTCCGGCGCGCGGCTCAAGTCGTTCAGCGTGGTCGATGCGAACTACCAGCGCGACCTGCTCCCCGGCACGTCGGCGTTCATCTCGGTGGAGAACGTCGGCGACACCGACTACCAGGTGAACCTCAGCGGCGCGATCGTCTCGCTCGGCATGCCGCGCACGATTCGCGCGGGGGTGAGCGTCGGGCGCGACTGACCATCCGCGGGTGGGAGGACGACGCGCGCCTCCCACCCGCCATCGCCGCGGTGCGCCCGAATGTCGAGCGGCCGGGCGCGGGAACGTCCTCGGGGGAGACACCGCCCCCGCGGCCACCGGCCGCGTGCGCGGCCCCCAACACGCGCCGAGGAGCCACCCATGCCCGACATCCTGCACACCGTCGAGATCGCGACCACCCCCGACCGTCTCTACGACGCGCTGACCACACCACGCGGGCTCGCCGGGTGGTGGACGCCACAGGTCACCGCCGCGCCGCACGTCGGCGCCGTGAACGAGCTCCACTTCGGTGGCGTCACCCTCGCCGTCCGCGTCGATGAGCTCGTCCCCGGCCGTCGCGTCGTGTGGTCGGGAGTGGAGGTCCCTCCGGATTGGGCACGGATGCGCGTGATCTTCGAGATCGATCCCCGCGATGATGCGGTGGAGCTGACGTTCCGCCAGACGGGACTCCCCACGGCGTACGAGGACTTCGCGCGCTTCAGCTACCTGTGGGCGCAGTACCTTCGCAGCATCAAGCTTCTCCTCGAGACCGGGACCGGCGAGCCGTTCGGGTCCCCGGGATCGAAGGCCGGGGGCACGACCCCCCGGCACCTCCGAGCCGGAGCCGCGTGAAGGATGGGCGCCGCGCCTTCGCTCGCCGCCGCCCGCGATGCACACGCGCTGTTGCGGCGCGATCTCCCCGTCACGCGCCTCGTCACCGCGCCCAGCCTGACGGCGGCGGCGCGGTGCGAGGTGTACCTGAAGCTCGAGAGCGAGCTGCCCACGGGCTCGTTCAAGCCGCGCGGCGCGCTCTACGCGCTCGCCGTGAACGCCGCGCGACGCTCGATTCGGGAGGTGACCGCGTCGAGCACCGGGAACCATGGCGCGGCGGTCGCCTTCGCCGCCGCGCGCTTGGGGATCCCGGCGACGATCTTCCTCCCGGCCGCCCCCAACCCTGTGAAGCGCGCCCGCATCGCGGCGCTCGGCGCGCGCATCGTCGAGGTCGGCGGTGACGACCTCGCCGCCGCCTTCGA
>JADGGM010000405.1 GCA_019689955.1 Gemmatimonadaceae bacterium | reverse complement strand
CCCCGCGCCCGCCCGGCCGGCCGGGGTCTCGTCGACGCCGGCGGCGCGGAGTGCGTCGCGCCAAGACATGCCGTCGGTCACCACGGGAGCGCTCCCCGGCGCCCCGGGGCCAGCGCCCTGCGCCCCGCCGCCGGGCGACCGGCGGGCGCGCGCGGCGCCGATGAGGCGCATGACCTCGTCCACGCTCATGCTGTCCAGCACCAGCTCCTGCTCCCCCAGTTCGCGCCGCTGTTGGAGGTAGCGGCGGAGCATCTCTTCAGCGCGCACGCAGCAGCGCCTCGATCCGGTCGAGCAACACGTCGGCGACCTCCGCCTTCGTCATGAGTGGGAGCGCTTCGGCCTGTCCGTCGCGCGCGAGGAGCGTCACGCGATTCGTGTCGACCGCGAAGCCGGCCCCCGGCTCGCGGGCGTCGTTCGCGACGATGAGGTCGAGCGCTTTGGCCGCGAGCTTGGCGCGCGCGTTCTCGAGCAGGTCATCGGTCTCGAGCGCGAAGCCGACGACCACGGTCCCCGCGGCGCGCTGCGCGCGCGTGGTGGCGAGGATGTCGGGGGTCGCGGTGAGCTCGAGGCGGTCCGGGGCCGCGCTCTTCTTGATCTTCGACGCCGCGGGCGCCGCGGCGCGGAAGTCGGCGGGGGCGGCGGCCATCACGAGCGCGTCCGCGCCGGGGAGCGCGCGGGCGACGGCGTCGGCCATCTCCTGCGTCGTCTCGACAGGGACGACGGCGACGCCGATGGGGGGCGGCACTTCGAGCGGGCCGGCGATGAGGGTGACGGTCGCGCCGCGCCGCCAGGCCGCGGCGGCGACCGCGACGCCCATCTTCCCGCTGCTCCGGTTCGAGAGGAAGCGCACGGGGTCCACCGGCTCGCGCGTCGGGCCCGCGGTGACGATGATGCGCCGCCCGCGCAGGGCGCCGTCGTCGAGCACGCGCCCGGTGTGCGCCAGGATCGCCTCGGGCTCCGGCATGCGGCCGGGACCGCTCGCCTCCCCTTCGGCGAGGGGGCCGACGTCGGGGTCGACGACGGTGTAGCCGATCTCTCGGAGCGTGGCCACGTTCCGCTGCGTGAGCGGGTGCGCCCACATGCGGTCGTTCATCGCCGGCACAAGGAGCACGGGGGCGGTGGTGGCGAGGAGAATGGCGGTGAGCAGATCATCCGCGCGCCCCTGCGCGGCGCGCGCGAGGAAGTCCGCGGTCGCCGGCGCCACGACGATCGCGTTCACGTCGCGCGCGAGATGAATGTGGTCGAGCGCGTGCCCGGGGGCGAAGATGTCGGTGTGCACCGCGCGACCGGTCAGCGCTTCGAACGTGAGCGGCGTGATGAACTCCGTCGCGCCGCGGGTGAGCACGACGTCGACCGCGGCGCCGCTCTGCACGAGGCGCCGCGCCAGCCACGCCGCCTTGTAGCTGGCGATCCCCGCGGTCACGCCGAGGAGGACGCGGCGGCCGTCGAACGGACGCACGGGGCGCCGGGGCTATCGGCCCCGGCGAGGAACCACGCGGTACGCGATCCCGCTCTCGCTCGTGATCTCCTCGAGCGACCGCGTGGTGAGCTTCTTCTCGCCCCGCCCGTCACTCGACGTGCGCGGGAACTCGTTCAGCAGCCGCGCGTACTTCGCGGCGATGAGCACGCCGAGGTACTTGTTCCCCGACCGCTTGGCGACTTCCGTTGGTGTGAAGACCTGCATGATTCGCTACCTCCTCAGGTGTCCAACTCGCGTTCCAATCGCTCGATGATGCGCCGCACGTCGCGCTCCACGTTCTGGAGCCGCTCGCGGCGCAGTCCTTCCGCGTCGATGATCCCCGACACGCTCGCGACGGCTCGGTCGAGGTCGTCGTTCAGCACCACGTACTGATACATCGGCACCGCCTGCAGCTCGGCGAGCGCGCTGATGAGGCGCTGCTTGAGCGACTCGCGCGACTCCGTGTTACGCCCCTTGAGCCGCTCGAGCAACACTTCCCCCGACGGGGGGAGCACGTAGATCAACACCGACTCCGGGAACGCGGTGCGGAACTGCGCGGCGCCCTGGACGTCGATGTCCATGATCACGTGCTTCCCTTCCCCGAGCACCCGCCGCACCTCGCTCCGCAACGTGCCGTACAGGTGCCCGTGCACGACCGCGGACTCGGCGAACTCGCCGCGCTGCTGCCGCTCGAGGAACTCGGCGGTGGGCAAGAAATAATAGTCCCGCCCGTGTACCTCGTTCGGCCGCGGCGGCCGCGTGGTGCACGACACCGAGTACCCCACATCCGTCCGCAGCGCCAGGAGCCGCCGCGCGATCGTCGTCTTCCCGCCGCCGGAGGGGGCCGAGAGGATCACCGGGAACGGGTTCACTCGACGTTCTCCACCTGCTCCGCGATCCGCTCCAGCTCCTCCTTCACGGCGACCACGTCGTGCACCATCACCGTGTCGCGCGCCTTGCTCCCCGTGGTGTTCGCCTCGCGCAGCATCTCCTGCAGGAGAAAGCTGAGCCGCTTCCCCACCTGCTCCCCGGCCGCGGCGCGCAACGTCTGCCGGAACGCCGCGATGTGCGAACGGAACCGGTCGATCTCCTCGGCGACATCGAGCCGGTCCGCCATCACCGCGATCTCCTGCACGAGCCGCGCGGGATCGAGGTCGACTCCGTCGGCCAGCTCGCGCACGCTGCGGCGCAACCGCTCCCGCTCGGCCACCAGCCGCTCGGGGGCCCGCGCCGCCAGGCGATCGAGCGCCTGCTCGACCGTCGTGAGCCGCTCGTCGAGGAGCGCGGCGAGCCGCTTCCCTTCGTCCTCGCGCATCGCGGTGAGCGCCGCGAGCGCCTCCTGCACGAGGCGCGTCAGCTCCTCCGCGGTCGACGGCGTCTCCTCGGCCCCGTCGGCCGCCATCACGTCGGGCATGCGCAGCACGGTCGCCACGTCGAGCGTATCGGCGAGCCCGAAACGCGTCTGGAGCGCGCGCAGCTGGTCCACGTACGCCGCGAACTTCCCTTCATCCACGACCAGCCCCGTGCGCGCGTCGCGCTCCGCACGCACCGTGAGCGTGACGTGCCCGCGCGCGATCCCGCGACGCAGCACCTCGCGCACCTCCCCCTCCCACCGCGAGAGCGAGGCCGGGAGCTTGATGGTCGGATTGAAGAAGCGGTGGTTGACCGTCCGCAGCTCCACCGTCACCTGCTGCGCCCCAACGCGCCCCGTCGCGGCCCCGTAGCCGGTCATGCTGCGTATCATGAGCAAGCAGGTAAGTTACGATGTTGCAAGGACCTTGTCAATTCCAGAACTGCCACCGCACCCCGTACAGGAAGCGCTGCCGTGGCTGCAGAAAGCCCGGGATGTACTCGAAGGTCGGCGGGTTGATCCCGTACATCGAGTGCCAGTAGATCACCGCTTCCTGGATCCGCACTTCGATCCGGATCTCGAGCGTGTGGCTCCCGACCGCGAACACCGGCGTCCCCGCGAACGACTCCACGGCCCCCGGTGTCGGGAAGAGAACGTTCTCCCGGTACTCGTGCGCCACCGATGCCCAGAACCCGAAGTCGCCGCTCGGGAAGCGGCTCAGCCACTTGGTGTCGAGGTAGAGCTCCTCTCGCGTCTGCACCTGCGGCCGGTAGAACCCCGGCTTGTTCCACCGCACGGCGAAGACGTCCCCGCCCAGGTCCTTGTAGACCTTCCCGCGCGCGGTCCCGAACATCCCGGTCGTCCCGGTGCTGTATGCGGCGGCGTACCCGGTGTCGAAGGCGATGAGCCCCGGAACGACCACGCCGTCGCGCCGGAGCACCCCGCCGCTGAGCCACACCCGCTTGATCTGAAGCCCCAGCTCCCCGCGTGCGCCGTAGCGCGAGACGCCCCCCTCCAGTATCTTAAACACAAATC